>JAUSQB010000285.1 GCA_030652715.1 Rugosibacter sp. | reverse complement strand
CGACCGGGTAGGATTCACCCGTCAGCAGCGTCTGCTTGACGAAGAAATCGCGCGCTTCCAGCACGCGGCCATCCGCCGGGATCAAATCGCCCGCCGCCAAGAGCGCGATGTCGCCGGGCACGACTTCGGTTACCGCAATCTCCAGCGGCTGGCCATCGCGCAGCACATTGACGCGGACAGAAACCGACTGGCGCAATTTTTCCGCTGCCGCGTTGGCGCGGTATTCCTGGACAAAATCCAGCGTGACGCTGAGCAGCACGATGCAACTGATGATGAGAAAATTGGCCAGTTCCCCGGTAAATGCCGACACCGCGCTGGCGGCGAGCAGGATCAAAACCAGCGGATTCTTGAAGCGGGCGAGATACTGGCGCAGCAGCGATTTTTTCTGCCGCTCGCGGAACAGGTTGGGGCCGAATCTTGCCAGCCGTGTTGCGGCCTCGGCACCTGGCAAGCCGACAATCTCGGCCGTTTCTCCTGGCGGCTCAAGCCACCAGGGCCGGGGCGTGGAATCTATCGGCATTTCAGAATCGTCCGGTCAGTCCGGCACGGGATAGTGATAATGGAGAGCATTCAGGTATCGCGCCACCGCCGCGACATCGTCATCGCCCCACCCAAGCCCTGAGAATTTCTGCCAGCGATATACCTCCGTTCGGAGGCTGATCCAGTCCGTGGCGAGTCTCTTGTTGCGCCAATGCACCTGGGCGCTGTGGCAGGCGATGCAATGCGTCGAGTACAACAACTCGCCGCGTGTTGCGTCGCGCACGGGCTGCGCGGCATCAGCGAGATTGCTGAACAAGACGAACAGCGTGACGAGTATTGATTTCTGCAGCATGTCACTCTCCGCAAGCATTACTGTTCGACGAGTATATGCCTCGCCAGATTTTTGCAGGAACAAGGGGAGTGCAGAGAGATGATGCGGCTGGAAACTTGTTCACCAAACTTGAAAGTTTTGCTAATGCTGACGCTGTGGTGGAGTAGGAAAAGGTCAGGGCAAAGTCAGATCACTATGAGGTGAGCGCTATTAAATAGTGACCGAAAATCCTTGTGCTGTAAGAAAATCGGTTTTTTATTTTTTCGGCATGCCCCCACAAATGCCCCCAGTCCTGCCGGGTTAGCGCTTGATGGATCGAGTCTATCCCACCTCGGCATCATGACAAGGTGGCCACGGGAATCTGCGTTTTCAGGCATCGCCAGGGGGAGCACAGGCAAAAAAACGGGGAATTCCGTGGAAATGACCGACTCCGCAGAGTTATATTTTCAAAATCAATGCGTTACAAGGATTTTTCTTCCACGGAATTGTTTTTAATTCCGTGGATCATCCACGGGTTTACTTCGTGGTCTATTAAAAACAATTAGTTACGTTAAACCCTTTCCACGGAATTCCACGGGTTTTTTATTCTCCCTGTGCTCCTGCCACACCAAAACGTGCGCAAAAGTCGGCTATGGCGCTACGGCGATCGCAGCCAGCTCAATAAATTTGTGGTCGGCCCTTGAGTCGGCAGCTATATTGCTTTAAGGCGATACATTGCTACAATGCAACATATGAAAGCCATGCTGATTGCCCAGGCAAAGGAAGTCCGTGATGATGGATCCATTGTCGAGATTGTGGTCTGGGAACTTGCCGTGCCATTGCCAGGCTGTGCACACCCTTACAAGTACCGCCTGTTCTTTGGCCAGGCAGGTGAGTGCTTTGTGCGATATGACAACGAGCGCGGCAAGGGCGATCACCGGCATGTTGGCGCTGAAGAGGTGGGCTATGTCTTCACCACGCTGGATGCGCTGCTGACCGATTTTGAATGCGATGTTACCAACTGGAGGTAAGCCATGAAAGCCATTATCGAAGTAAGCCCCAAGGGGGGCGTGTTCAACGCGGCGCGTGCGCAGATGGCCGGGGCGCGGCAGGGGCATGCGCCGGACTTCCATCTGTCATTTGAATCGGCGCGCATGCTGTTTTCCGATCTGACGCCCGCCCGGCTTGACTTGCTCAATACGCTGCATGCGCTGGGGCCGTGCAGCGTGTATGCCCTGGCCAAAGCCGCAGGGCGGAATTACTCGAACGTGCATGCCGACATTAACCGCCTGGTGGAACTGGGCATGGCCGAGCGCAATGATGACATGGTGGAGGTTAAGTTTGACGCCGTGGAAATTCACATGGACCTAGCCCAAGCGGCTTGATCTGGCAAGCCGACCGACGGCAGGAGGGTGAGTTCTGGTATCTTACTCGGTGGCAGGTTAAAAAATCGGCGCTGACGGCACGGCGACGCGGGATTGCCCGCCGCAGTCGGGGCAGTTGACGTCGAATGCATAGCCTGCTCTCTTCGGCCAATTTGCGCGCCTTCACCATTTCCATTGGCGACATCGTTTTGTCTTGGATTTCCGTGGCCCGCAGTGCGGCAACAACTGGGTCTGATTCGTCCAATTCGATCACGGATGCTTTCGCCATGGCAGGCTGAAGAATCCGTGCATTGAGTTCCCCGACCGTCTGGGCATCCGAGTCGAATTGGTACATGATGCTCTTGGTATCGTTCGGCTTGGGTCAGATGGGTGTAGTTCATTGGGCAACTTCGACTTGGCGGTTGATAAGGCAAAATGCCCGCGCATTCTGATCCATCTTCCCATTATTCAAAATTGCACTTCGCGGTTGAATCCGCGTATGCTGGCTACACACTTACGGAGCGGATAAATCAATGGATATATCGTGCCTTATAGTGTGCCGGTACAGTAGTCATTGTTTTCTCGGTTACTTGGCCCACATGTCTCGGTCATGGTTAACCATTCATTTCATCGTACTTGCGCAAAAAAACCGCACGCCGCTGAACTCCGACGTTAATTAATCAGAATAGCCAGCATCCATTTACTAGCTTTATCTGAACTGGCGAAACAGTGCAAACAAGAACGCGGCCAAACAATGCCGTTAGGCAGCGTGTTCGTTGAGCGGTATTACTTCGGTTCCCACCTTGAGCTTATTCAGATAGTTAGCCCATTCCCGGATCATAGCCTTGCGCGTCAGTAAAAACTTCGTACGGTTGTAGGCTGACCCGAGTGCATCGGGCACTTTGTGTGCTAACTGATGTTCGATTGCTTCAGGCTGCATGCCATGTACTTCGTGGAGGATAGTTCTCACCATCGCCCGGAAGCCGGGACTGGTAATTTCTGTCTTGGTGTTGTATCCCAAACGCTGCAATGTGCGTTGTGAGGATGTTGCTGGATTGCTTTGGATCATGAAATGGGGTGAGCGCTACCAAATAACTACCGAAAGGCCTTGCGCTACAATGATCTAGATTATTTTTAATATCAAGTTACCCCAAAAGTTACCCCTTCCAGATCGATGCTGCCCTGTTTCGCCGTCCCACCAGCGCCGACTTTCACGCCACACTGACGAGCAATGCTTCACTTGCTATGGGTGCCAGCATCTGCCCGGCTCGGCGCTCGGCACACACCGACCGACACCGCCATCATCGCCCACCAGAACCCGGCCTCGCCACGACCGGGGGGGGGGAGGGGCTTGCTTGCATACAGAAATAAATCCGCTCCCCCCTCTGTTCTCAAAACATTTCCAAAAGGTCAATAATCACAATCGTGCATTAAAAAAAGAGCGTGTGAAACTGTGCCAAAAAAAGAATCAGGAATCTCGAATTAAAAAAAAGAGAATAAAAAAAGGGAAGCATATGCAAGACACGCCGATGTCAATGGCCATTGGTGATGTAAATACTACCAGCAGGCTTTTACATCGAGAGTGGTCACTAACATTAGAGATTGCTAATATTGCCCATGACGGGCAGCGCGGGCGCAAGGTGAGGGGTGAGTATCAACCGGCACTGGATAAGGGCTTAAACGCCCGTTAAAGCGGTCTTGGCAGCACGTCGGGCAGCGTGCCATTGTCGCAAACCTTTGCCGGCGTTGATTCGGCCTTGCGGGGTGCGGTCGCCACGGTTCAGGCCACCATGGTTACGACAGCGCTGCTTGCCGGGGATTGGTCTCCGTTTGCAGGGTGCGCCTGTCCGCGTTCTAGCGCCGCACAGAATAATCACCGGCGGGATGTAGGGCTTGCCTGCAAGTAATGCCTTCGTTGCCAACAGTGGCAGGCGAAAGCGGTCTATGGCTCGGTCATCGCCGTGCTTGTCGGCCATATCCGCCACCAGCTCAACTACGCCATCATCGCCGAGCAGGTCAATCATTTCCTGCAGGCGCTGATGGCGTTTCATCTTGGCGCGAAGTAATGCCCGCAGGTGGGTCAGTTGTTCGGCATCCATCAGATAACACCGGGTTCGTCAGGGTCAGCGTCACCGGGGCGCAGTGGTATTTTGACGCCAAGCCTCACGCCGACAATTCGCACAGCGGCACACCATGTGGAGAAGCTTGCACCCTGCATGGCCGAAACAAGGTTAGCTGTCTCCAGTATCAGCTTAGTTTCACGTTGTCGCCATATCTCTATATTTTGTGGGTCAGTTGGCAGACTGTCGGTTAAATCACGCTCAAGGAATCTGGTGCGCCGTTCACG
>JAUSQB010000280.1 GCA_030652715.1 Rugosibacter sp. | reverse complement strand
CGTAGTTGTTCGAGCAGTTGCTGGTCAGCGTCGGCAAACCATAGGTGTGGTGGTAGGCCCGCACCAGGTGATCCGAGGCCGCCTTCGACGCTGAATAAGGGCTGTTCGGCTGGTAGGGGTGGGTCTCGGCAAACGGCGCGTCGTCCGCGCCGAGCGAACCGTAGACCTCGTCGGTCGAAACATGCAGAAAGCGAAACGACTCGCGTGCGTCACCCTCCAGCGCGCCCCAGTAGGCGCGGGCCGCCTCCAGCAACGCGAACGTGCCCTCGATGTTGGTGCGGACGAATTCGCCCGGTCCGTGGATCGAACGATCCACATGCGACTCGGCGGCGAAATGCACAATCGCCCGCGGACTATGTTCGGCCAGCAGGAGGTCCACCCGCGCCTGGTCGCAGATGTCGCCGCGCACGAAGACATGGCGCGAATCGCCCTGAAGCGAAGCGAGATTATCCAGGTTGCCGGCATAGGTCAGCTTATCCAGATTAACCACCGGCTCGCCGGTTTCCCGCAGCCAGTCAAGAATGAAGTTGGAACCGATAAAACCGGCGCCGCCAGTGTCGAGGATCATGATCTGTCTTTTAAGTTAGTTTCGAAAGTCCTGGAGGCAAAGGGCGAGCCTACAGCCGCCATACCCGTAGCCCCGCCGCCTGCATGGCGTCGGTATCGAAGGCCGCCTTCACGTCGATGAAGCAGCCGCCCTTGATCAGCTTATGCGCTATTTCTTCGACCGACAAGGTCAGTAACGGCCTATGAGATACTGCTGCCACGATGGCGTCGGCTCTGGGCAGGTCGTCCCAGGCGAAGAGCCGCACCCCGTATTCGTGCAGTGCCTCGTCAGGATCAGCCTCCGGATCGTGCACGAATACCTCGACCCCATAACTCTTCAGTTCGGCGATCACGTCCATCACCTTGGAATTGCGCAAGTCGGCGCAGTTTTCCTTGAAGGTAAGCCCGAGCACATTGACGCGCGCACCTTTTACATAGCTTCCGGCGGCAATCATTTGTTTTACCGTTTGTTCAGCGATGAACTTGCCCATGCCGTCATTGATGCGGCGGCCCGCTAAAACCACCTGCGGGTGATAGCCCAGCATCTCGGCCTTGTGGGTCAGATAGTAGGGATCGACGCCGATGCAGTGCCCACCCACCAGGCCAGGCTTGAACTTGAGAAAGTTCCACTTTGTGCCCGCAGCCTCCAGAACTTCAGTGGTGTCGATGCCGATCTTGTCAAAGATGATCGCCAACTCGTTCATCAGCGCAATATTGAGGTCTCTCTGAGTATTCTCGATAACCTTGCTGGCTTCGGCAACCTTGATACTCGACGTACGATGCACCCCAGGCTCGACGATGAGTTCGTATAGCCCTGCGACCTTTTCCTGGGTCTCGGGGGTATCGCCGGCGACTATTTTGATTACCCGCGTCAACGTGTGTTCGCGATCGCCGGGATTGATCCGCTCCGGCGAATAGCCCACGTTGAAGTCTTCCTTCCAGCGCATGCCGGAAGATTTCTCCAGAGCAGGAATGCAGACTTCTTCGGTGGCGCCGGGATAGACGGTCGATTCATAAATTACGGTAACGCCACGCTTCATGTGCCGCCCTGCCGATTCGCTGGCGCCTATCAAAGGGCCGAAGTCGGGAATATGCGCTGCGTCAACCGGCGTCGGTACGGCCACGATGATGAAGTCGGCTTCGGCAAGACAGGCCGGGTCGGATTCGTATGCGGCGAAACTGGCGCTGCTCATTTTTTCCGGCGAAATTTCACGGGACGGATCGGCGCCTTCCCGGCAACTATCTACCTTGTGCGACAGGATATCGAAGCCGATAGTACGCGTGTGTTTGCCAAACTCCACCACAAGCGGAAGGCCTACGTAGCCAAGGCCGATAACAGCTACAGTCGTCATTGTTTTGTCCTGAGTAAGGTGCGATGACATCATTCGGCTGCGGCTGTGCCATTCGGAAGCTTGCTCAAACCGCTGAGACGAACGCGATCGGCGGGCGACACGGATTCGAGAAGTTGTGCCACAAACTGGTCCTGAAAGCGGTAGGCGCGCGACTGGTCGCCATCGATCGACGAAACGCGGAACAGCAGGCCGTCGGGAATCTGGCCGGTCAGGACATAGCGGAATTCCACGACCCGCTTCTGGATGCGGCTCTGGATCGCGCTATCGCCGACCGTGAACCAGTAAGTCACGGGCTCCTTGCGCTGGCCCATGGTCGTGAACAGGCGCGTCGCCGGGATGTCGCCGAATTCAGTAGCGAGGATCGCGGCCGTCAGGCTCTGTAGCGTGAAACCCTGGGCCGGATAGCAGACCTCGGGCTTGTGCGCTTGAAGACCGCCACGCTGGTCACTACCGTAGGCGATCGACAGCATGATCCGGTAGCCCTCGGCATTAACATAGGTACGGCTGAGAATCTGGCTGTACAGCTTATCCAGCAATTCCTTGGTCTGCGGGTTGATTACCTGCGTCACCGGCTGGGTTTCTTCGCGCCACACGCCAAACTGATTCGGCACCATGGCTTCCAGGTTGATGGCTGGCCCTTGGTCGGCAGCCTTGGTGTCAGGCCTTAGAACGATGGCGCCAACACTGGCGGTGCACATCAGGGCGGCAAGCATAAACGCAACTCGTTTCACGGAAAATCCTCGAATACTACGAAAGACCGCCATTGTAGCAAGCGCTTGTTATGCCGAGACTGCGGCAATATTTCAGTTTTTTGACACAGTTTTTTGACACAAATGATCCGAGCAAAAAATGAACGACAGTCAAGTCGATCCCCAGGAACTGGTACAGCACAATGCGAACGCCGCTGCCGATTGGCGATAGATCAAGAAAAACAAAGAGCAACGTAGCTACCTCGCCCACCGTCACCTTCCCGTTGGTGACTTTCGACAACTACCCGCCGTGCCGCCAGCGCCGACTTTTCGGATTAACACAGCAGATCGTAGATCGGCTGCTTCGAAAATCTTCCTGG
This sequence comes from Rugosibacter sp., assembly GCA_030652715.1. GTDB lineage: Bacteria > Pseudomonadota > Gammaproteobacteria > Burkholderiales > Rhodocyclaceae > Rugosibacter. Next base: position 9,889 of record JAUSQB010000280.1, on the reverse strand, counting down.
TTCTCTACAAACTCATGGCATCCGTTTCAATCCGTTTCAAGATGGCGGCAAAGTTCTTGCCGACTTCGTGATGACGCAAGCCGAAATCGATCATGGCTTCCAGGTAACCCAGCCTGGAGCCGGGTGTCAGGAGAAAAGCAGAAATCCGGCACAGTTCAGGTCAAAAAGCCGACGCACCCGATCCGTTGTGCCTTCGATCGCGAAGTATCTGCCACAGCGCGCCTCATGACCATGCAGCAACATTACCAGGCCGATGAAGGCGCTATCTACGTAAGTGACATCGCGAAAATCCAGCCGGATACCCTCGCTGGCATTTGCCAATGCGGCGAACGCCGTTCTCAGCGGGTCGACGTTATCCGCCATCCAGGCACCGCGCAGGCGAAGGATGGAGTCGCCATCCGGTAGCGCAACCATGACGATCGACGCACGTTCTATGTCCCGGCCCCTGGGACGGCACCACCGCAGATAGACGACCAGAGGCAGCACGCGCGTCGCCAGCAAACGTGCCAGCGCCAGGCCATCGCTGAAATAGCGACGCCACAGGTCGGGTTCCTCCTTGATGCGCCACAACCATTCCAGCCCGGCCTTCTGCATCCACGGCGGCGCGCGGCGAACCGTACCGGCGACGAAATTGACCACGGCGCCGAGATGGCTGATGACGGGCGCGGAAATCCGGCTGCGGTTGCGTTCGATCCACGCCTGTCCCTTGCGTGCGCCGAGCGCGACAACAACAAAGTCGGCACCACTGGCGTTGATCCGGTCAATGCTCGCGGCCGAACTCATGTCCTCGACCGAACCGAAGCCGGGACACTCAAAACCGACACAACGCAGCCCCGCCGCTTCAGCGTTCAACCGCATGCAGGCCTGCTCGGCGACCCCTGGCGGGGCACCAAAGAAATAGACCGACAGCGGCCGCTCGGCATCGCGGCGCAGCGCCTCGAACAGACTTGATCCAGCCACGCGCTCACGGATCGGAAGACCGAGCAGGCGGGCCATCCAGACCAGGGGCATGCCGTCGGCGATGCTCAGGTCGCTGTTGATCACCGAGGCCCGGAAATCCGCATCGTCCTGACAGGCAATCAGGAAGTTCAGGTTTGGTGTGGAGAGGAAACAGGGCGTTCCGCCGCCAGTCGCCAAGCGTACCCGATCAACCGCCGAAGCCATGTTCGTAACATCGAAGGGCAAACCCAGCAGGCAATGAACGTTGCGATTGAAATCAGCCGACAAGACCTTTCTCCCGGTAGATTTCTTCAATGGCTCTCTTCTTGCCTAGCAGCAAAGCTCGCCATTGATAGCGGCGCAGAAAGCGGCGAAATTCAAGGTCGTCGTATCGTGCCTTGCCCTGCACGGCACTTTTCAGCCAACCCCAAAGAATGCACAGACCGCCAACGAAATAAGGTTTTTCAGGAATGCGATAGATTGCGGTGGCGATCATCCAGAGTAGACCCGTGCCCATGAAATACTGGCCGTAGCCATGCCGCATGCGCCCGGTATAGATGCTGACCTGAGTAGACCCCATGGGCCTCAGATGCACGAAACGCAGTTCAGGATCGTCCCAGCTGCAGGCGATCCGGCCGTTCATGCGGCAGCGATGGCAGTCGATGCCATCCCACATGACTTCGCGGACAAAGCCCCCCATTTCCTTGAAGCACGAAACCCGGTAGAACTTGGATGCGCCGATCGATGCTTCGTCGCCGTGGCGCTCATTGACCAGACCGCCATCTTTCTCGATATAGGCCTTGCCGCTACAGGTGGCTATGCGCGGATCGGCCTCCATCCGCTCCATCAATCCCTCGAAGTAGCGCGGCGGCAGCCTCAGATCAAGGTCCAGCTTGCACAGATAGTCGAATGCGTCCGGATCGATGGTCTCGTAGCCTGCGTAGAAGGCTTCGATTACGCCAGGACCCACCGAGCGACGCCCCCGGTCGGTGCGCGTAACAATCTCGATCCAGTCGTGCTGCGCCGCATACTCGGCCAGTATCTTCGGGGTAGCATCGGTCGAGCCATCATCGACGATGACCCACTTTGTTGGCCGGACGGACTGCGCGATCACGCTGTCGAGGGTTTGCCGCATGAAATCTGCTTCATTTCGGCAAGGTGAAATCAGTACGTAGCGTCGGTTCATGCTTAGTCTATCCTCCCAATAGGTGGCACGTAGGTGGCATGTCAGTTGGTTCATGGCGCAAGATGCCAAAATGCAGAAGCAGCCTTGCCAGGTTTACGTCCTGCCCGAATTCCTCGCGTACATGGTCCTGCGCGCGCCGGGCGAGTGTCCTGCGCAATTCGGGAGAGTCCAGAAGCCTGTCGATCTGCCCTGCCAGACCCTTGAAATCACCGGGATTGGCCAGAAGGCCGGTACTTTCGTGCATCACGAGTTCCGGTATCCCGGACAGGCGAGTCGATACAACTGGCACGCACTGCGACATCGCTTCCATCAGCACCACGGGTATGCCATCCATGTCGCGATTGACGTCCTGCTTGCAGGCCAGCACAAAAGCACCTAAACCGCGCATCCATTCCTGAACCCGGTGATGCGGCATATTGCCCTCGAAGCGAATCGCATCGCCCAAGCCCAGATCAGCGGCCAGGCTTTCCAGTTCGCCGCGCAGGGGGCCGTCACCCGCGATACTTAGCTCAATCTGATAAGGACGGCCCTTGAGCTCTGCCACGGCGCGAATAAGCACGTCCATGCCCTTCTTCTCCACCAGGCGGCCGAGGGTGCCGATGCGATACATCTCGCGGCGCTCGAACGATGGAAAAACAGGAGGCATGTCAAAGCTCACGCCACAGCGCACCACCGCCAGCTTGTCCGGTGCCGCACCGATGCGCTCCAGGTAAGTACGATTGTGCTCGGAGATGGTCAACATCCTCGCTGCGCGCTCTGCCTTGCGTTTAAGAAGCAGGCCACGCTCGAAAATATCATTGGCATGCGCCATGAGGGTGAAGGGCACCCCCGACATGGCTGAGGCATACATCGCGATCTGGGTCGGCACGTGGGCGAAATGCACATGTAGATGCCTGCATTTTCGCTCCTTGAGAATGCAGGCCAGACGGACCGCCACGAGGAATTGATAGGCAAGCTTCCACGTGCCCGGGCGCCACGGGTTGCATTCGAGGATATCGGAAAGCAGCCAGCCGATTGCCTTCAGTGCTCCACCGAAAAACGGCAGTCTCGCGATACCGGACAACACGTGTTTAACCTTCGATCCCTCGTAAAGATAGTTGGTCCGCGCGGCGAGATCTTCCTGACCATGGGCCGGGTGCTTCGGACGATGCACGGATATCGGGACAACGGATATGCCACGCCGCTCCAGGCCGAGCATTTCCTCATAGACGAAGGTGGCCGAAAGGGCCGGTATCTCGGGCGCCAGGTAGGCGATGACAGGAGATACGACAGGCGTATTCATCGGAGAACCGCAGACTGAAATCGGCTGGATAGTCCCTTGCCGAGATTGACCCATTTCTTCTCGAAATAGAAGGTGGAAAAGTGGGCCAGCGCGAACAGCGTGACGAACAGCAAGGGGCGCTTCAGATACTTGTCCAGCCCCTCCCCGCTTCCGAGCCAACTGTGTGCCAAAAGAGGATGAATGACATACAGGGCATAGGAAATGCCGGCGATGTAAAACAGCATGCGATTGTCCAGTGCGCTGGCCATCCGGGTACCCTCGTTGAACAGCGTCGAGCCCACCAGAGTCGCTGCCAGATAAGGCCTCAGGTAATTCATGAACCCGCTCTCCGGGTGGCAGGAAATAACCAGCAGAGCAAATACCAGTAGCTGGTTTGTCCTGGTCAGGAATTGCTGGGGCCAGTTGCCAAGCCTGTTGTTATAAATGAGGGCCAACATGCTTCCGGCGAGAATCTCGTCAACCCGATAATAGGTATTTATCGCAATATGAACATCGTTTGAAACTCGATACAGAGTGAACGCGAGGCACACCAGCGGAACCAAAAGGAGACCCCGCTGTTTCAAGAGCGCGACCAACAGCGCGATACCGGCATAAAACTGTACCTCAACACACAGACTCCAGAAATGGCTGGTCACCGCAGTTAGGTGCATAGGTGGCCAGTTGGCGTAGAAGAACAGATGCGCCAGCCAGTCTTCCGTGTCCCCTCCCGTGAGCGCCAGAGCCACGACTAGATACAGCCAGGCCAGCGGAACAATCCGGAAAAAGCGCCGGACAAGAAAACTGGCAACGCTGGCATGGTTAAGCAGGAAGTTGGTGATCAGAAATCCTGACAGGGTGAAGAACAAGGCCATGCCCAATGGCCCCGAAGTAGCATTAAGTTGCCACGCTTTGGGCCCCAAGGGCAACAGATGGGTCGCCAGGACGAAAAGAATACTCAGACCGCGCCAGCCGTCGAGTACCATGAAACGGTCACTCCCCCCCGATTTCCCTGCTATGTCCATCACCTGTTCCGTCCTTGCTCCTGCGGTTGCTTGTATTCGATCAGGTGCGCCTTCTCACCCACGATGCGGTGATACCGGAATTTGATCTGACCAACCGCCTCAGGAAATTTCCCCAACATGATGAATAGCGCCCGTACGCAGTTCTCACGTGGCGAACGCTTGCCACGCAAGCAGAGGCGCACAATCTGCAGAGGGTAGATGGCAAGAGGCAAGAACCCCCATGAGCCCCATAGGGCAACAGCAGTAAGAATACTCATGGGAATGGCGATACCCCAGACCAATGCACTGCGCGACTCCCTCACACGATGCCGTTCCGGGGCCGCACCATGAAGAAACACCCCCCCAGCAAAGGCATAGCCGGCCCGGACACTGCGTTTCCACCACTGTCCAAAGCGGGTCATGGCCGCGTCGTGCAGAGCCATCTCGTTTGCCAGACGCCATATCTTCCAGCCTTGGCCCCGCAGGCGCACACACAGCTCCGGTTCCTCGCCCGCAATCAGGTCCGGGCGGTAGCCCCGAGCATTTTCGAAGGCATCTGCCCGCACCATCGCGACACCTCCGCAGGCCTTGGCCTCGCCAGCAGGGACATCCCACTCGATGTCGCAGAGCAAGTTATAGATTGTCCGCTCCGGGTGGCGCTCACGGAGCCGACCGCACACCATGGCTACGCCGGGATGAGCATCCAGCCAGTCGGCTGCCTTCTCCAGCCAGCCCGCCGCCAGTTCGCAGTCCCCGTCCACGAATTGAACATAAGCCAAATCGGGCAGTCGCTCGCTCAGGCGCTGGAATCCGGCATTGCGCGCCCGGGCTGCGGTAAAAGGCATCGACATATCCAGGTCGACTACTTCCGCGCCCAGTCTCCGCGCCAACTCAACCGAGCCATCCGTCGAACCGGAATCAACATAGACGACGCGCCCGGCCACCCCGAGCACGGATTCGAGGCAGCGCCTCAACCGCTCGCCCTCGTTGCGTCCGATGACCACCACACCTACGCTCATGGGCGGCCCCTTGCCGAGCGGGGTTCCTCGGACTGCCCGCACAGGAGCGCGCGCAGATCGCCCCAGAGCAGATCGAACATGAACCATTTTGGATCATTGGCTTGACATGGAATCCCAAGACGCAACGCACGTCGAAGCAGGAATACCAAGCGGCCAACGCTCCAGAGCACATCCGCCGCAACTAGGCCGACAATGCCGTACTGCTTGACAAAAAATCGACGGCGCGAGTCATACCAGTACATGGGCCGCCTTTTTGCCGCAGCACGGATTCCCGTAGCGGCACCCTCAAGATGCATCACGCGCGATTCAGGTACGTACCACACCGACCAGCCGACTGCCCGTGCGCGGCAACAAAAGTCCACCTCTTCAAAATAAAGGAAGTAGCCTTCATCCATCAAACCGATTTCTTCGAGCACCTCTTTGCGGATGATCATGCTTGCCCCGGAAACCCAATCACATTCGTGAGCTTCGTTGCGGATCGGGGGGGAGACCACATAGCGCTGCAGCAGACGGCTGATCATGCCAAGACGCGCACTGCCATTCAACTCGCCGAGGGGCGATGGCATGCGGTGAGCAGAACAATCGACTCCGCCTGCAGCGTTTTCTAGCCGACTGCCGGCAATGCCCGCTTCCGGGTGACTATCCATGAAATCGACCAGGGATTTGACGGCACCCGGCCGGGCGATAGTATCCGGGTTAAGCAGCAATATATAGTCCGGCGGATTCGGGGATGCTAGCGCCGCGCGAATGCCAGCGTTGTTGCCGTAGGCGAAGCCGCCGTTGCGATCCATGGGTTTGACTTCGGCCCATACATCCCAATTTTCGCCAGTGACCGCCGCCGCCAGTCGCTCCGCCGATCCGTCGCCCGATGCGTTGTCCACCACGACCACCCGGCCACCGATCATGTCGTCAATCTGCGTCGACAACGCGCGCAGACTATCGACCGCGAGGTCGGCAGTTCGGTAGTTGACGATGACGATCCACAATCGCGCGTTCATGTCCACCTCATCTGAATTCAAGTAATTGCTGCGGCATATATTTCTTCCAGTTGACGACGAGCGTCGCTTGCGCAATACAACTTTTCGATATGCCTCCTCGCCGCCAATCCCATGGAACAGATCATTGACGGATTTTCGACCAACCGCAGCAAATGCTGGGTAAGGTGCTCACGAATTGTCGCGAAGGTTGCTGCAACTTCCTGGTCGAATTCGACACCATCAAGCCATAACCCGACCCATCTTGAAGTTTCATTCTTGCGCAGGGGAATAAGAAATCCGGTTGTGTTATGCACCACTAGTTCAGGTATCGCATAAATGTCGGTAGCAATAACAGGCATACCCGCCATCGCCGCTTCGACAGCAACCCAGCCCAAGCTTTCATCAAGCGTCGGGAACACCAAGACGTCATGCGACTGCATCAAGCGATGAATGTCCTGATTGGAAAGCAGATGATGGTGAGCAATATCCGGGTTACGCCCCATTTTTTCCTTCAGCGCAGCCACATCTGGATCACGCCCTTTGCTGATGTAATCCCGCGTTTCAAAATTGCAAACGATGGTCGCCTGGATAGCAGCACCAAGTGCGCGGCAGTCATCCAGGGCATCGAGGGCAGGAAGCAAACCCTTCCCGAAAGGGTCACGGCCGACGAACAGCACGCGTAGCGGCGAACCAGCGGACCTATTCGCTTCAGCTGGTTTTTCAAAAGTCGGCATCGTCAGGACGGCACCCCGAAATACGGAAACCTTGTGGATAACCTCAGGCATTCCCAGACTCTCGAGATTGCGTTTCAACGATTGGGCCGCGATTTCCGTCAAGGCCAGAATTTGCCGACAGCGGGTGGTTGCCAGAAGTCCGAAGCCAATACTTGTCTGCCACGACTTGACGCTGCCGAGGTAGCGAGGCAACTCGTTTTCAAACGAGACAACGAAAGGGCGAATCCCCAAGGGAAGTTCGTTAAAGGAGTGAACCAGCTCCACTGGATAATCAAGAACCAGCGGCGTGAATTTCCAGAATGTCCCCTGCCGCTCGATCCTATGGAGCGGGACACGGTACAACTTGTGATAGGTATAGGTTTCCGGTCGCAAGCCGTAGGTAACCTTTTCGCTACCATAAGCGGGAGAGACGACACCGATGGCACGTTTGCGCTTCCACGCCCCAACTAGCCCGGATGGAACACTCGAAAACGAAATTGCTTGATTCGGTTTGGCCATTTGCCGCTCAGGAATTTGATTACTCATTATCGAATCGCTCGTTTGTATTCAACCAGACTAACTCTTGTGTCTATCAGGCTTTGCACCAGGAATTTAGCCTGCCCTGCTGCCTCAATAATTTTCCTGACACAATAAACACCATCTGCAAGAAATCTCTCAGGCAGTGTGTTCCTGTTCCCCAAACTCTCCCACCCATCGCTCAGGTCGCCAACCTGCATTGGCAGCGAGCGAAGGCAGTCACTTACCAGCTCGGGTGTACGATAGGTGACGATGACGATCCACAAGCGCGTACTCATATACGTCCTATGATTTGCACTTGGTTGCGGCGCTTGCGACAGGCATGCTCCAGGGCCTGTTCGAATTTATTGGTCGAAGCCTCCCAAGAACTCTCGGCTACCGTGGCATAGGCGGATTGCGACACCCGCCGCCACTCATCATCAGCGAGCGTCAATATCCAGGCCGCTCCACGCGCCAGGCCAATGACGTCATCAACCTCCACCAAAATGCCATTCTTGCCAGTTTCAATCGCCTCCTCCGGCCATCCGGTCCGGGTAGACACCACGGGCGTACGGCACGCCATTGCCTCCATGGCTGGCAGATTGAAGCCCTCGCTACGACTGGCTGTGATCCAGACATCACACTGTGCGTAGAGTTCACGCAATTTCTCCTGCGGCGGCAAATGGTGGAATTCGATCCGGCCATTTGCCATTAGATCCTCATCCGGCATCTCGGCACCAAATGAAATGACCCTGAGTGCGGGGAACTCACCGCGCAGCCGTTCAATCGCTTTGAGGGTTACGTCAACGCCCTTGAATACAGCCCTGTGAAAGAGGAAACCGACGGTTGGAGCAGCCTGTTTGCCGCGCACCTCAGCGTGAAACTGATCATGGTCAACCGCATTGGAAACCAGATCGATCTCCGCATCGCCGTACTGATCCCGCATTACATCCGCCAGCCACCGGGCGATCACAATCTTGCGCAGAGGCAAGCTATAAGTTGCCTTGCAGCGTTCGACCGGCAGATGGTCGAATACTTCGTGATGTTGAATGAAATGAACCTTGGCGCCTTTGGATTCACTCAACGCATGGATCCACTCGGCGGTTTCCCACCAGGTGGCGATGACAACATCGGCGTCCGGCACATCCGCATTCGTAACAGGCCGCCAGCGATCGAGAATTTTGTGGTCAAGCCCTAAGCTATCAAGGTGAGAGGGCTGCTTTTTGTCCCTGGTCCATCTTTGGCCCGATATCACCGCCTTGAGTTTCCGCTTCAAGGAAACCGGCTTGGGCGGAGGCGAGACAAGGACCACATCGTGCCCCTTGTCGGCCAAGGCCTTGGCATAAATGGCCACCACCCTTATCCCGCCGCTCATGTCAACAGTCGGCAAAACAAACGTTATCCGCATGACGCTCCGTCCACTGCCGCGAAATGCCGCTTGTCGGCGATCAGCCGGGACTGCTCCCTGACAAACACGATATCCACCTGATTTTGCAGAAATGCCGAGGGTTCGATGTTTTTCACTATCGAATCGAGGGTGCGCAGTTGCCGAACCTCGACCACCCGGGTCAGCGGGCTGCGCTCGTTCATGATTGACGAACCCGATACCATCACATGGAACGGGACCTCCCGGCCATCTTCCGTACCGAGAAAATCATACAACAGCAGGGCTTTTACAGCCTTCGCCGTCTTGAGCGCGTTCATTTGGAGTCTCCGGGACTGGGAAGTTTGAGTCATTAGCCGACTGCCAGGATGACTGCTTTGGCAAGAAAGAGACCTGCCAGCAGAGCTATGGGCGCTAGCAGTTCCTTGCCCAAGTCGAACAACCCGTGCCTGATCTTTTGGAAAATGATCATCGGCAACACAGAAAAATAGCTCACTGCAATACCCCACACGGCTCCGTGGAGGCCGAAGAGATGGAAGCCAGCCGGTGCAAGGACGAAGAGAGCGAGTACGCGGATCGCGATTATTTCCGCATGCAGTCTGGCCTTCCCGAGCGCCATGAAGGTCAGTAACGCGACGCGAAACGGAATGGTGAGCAGTGCCACGGCGAGTATCTCCAGCATCCAGCCGGCCTGCTCATACCGCTTGTCGTAGAGCAGCCCGATCAATTCACCGCCGGAAACCATCAAAATACCCGCGCAAAAAAAAGTGAAAGAGGCAATCACGAGGTGAAACCGGTAATAAGCCGATTTCAGGCCGTCCGGCCGTTCGCGCACGATTTCGCTCAGCGCGGGATACGCCACGTCGCCGATAATTTTCGCCAGCACCTGCTCG
>JAUSQB010000278.1 GCA_030652715.1 Rugosibacter sp. | reverse complement strand
ATGCAGGCCAAGGATTGGTCTGAAGTGCCCCAATACAACCTGAACCCCTTGGAGGCAGAAGATGAACAGCACGCTGTCCAAACCGCTTGAGGTGCCTGTCATGCTCGCCGTTGATAAGCACTTGGCGCTCCAGCAACAATTGTTTTATGAGGCACGTCTGCTGGATGACGAGCGCTATAACGACTGGCTAGGCTTATTGGACGATGCTATTCGCTACCGCATGCCGATGACTGAGCGACGTTTTCGCAAAGACCGCAGTGCGCCGCTGGCCTTTGGTGGCGGCTATATCTTCGATGAAAACAAGGCACGCTTGACCATGCGGGTCGATCGTCTGCAGTCCGGTCTGGTGTGGGCAGAAGACCCGCGCAACAAGGTGCGTCGTGTCATCAGCAATGTTGAAGTCTGGCAAGGCCCGGAAGCCAACGAAGCGGAAGTGTATTCCGTGGTGACCATACACCGCAGCCGTATTGACGGAGAAGAAAAGCACTTTGTCGCGGGGCGGCGTGATGTCTGGCGTGAAACCGCGCAAGGCTGGCGTCTTGCTTTGCGTGATCTTCAGCTCGGCACGGCTGTAGTGTTGGATAGCAACATGAACACATTATTTTAACGAGGAGAAATTTCATGTCATCGCAATGTACAGGTAATTACACAGGTAAAGCACCAGCCGTTTGGCCGGCGAAAGTGAACCAGATACCGAAAGAAGTGTTTGGTGATGCAGCGCTGTTTGAAGAAGAGCTCAAGACGATTTTTTACGGCGACTGCTGGCACATCGTTGGGCATTTCGCGGAAGTTCCCAATGTGGGTGATTTCAAGACCTTTGATCTGGGTCGCGTGCCGCTTTTGATATCGCGCGGTAAAAATAATCAAGTGCGGGTGTTTTATAACACCTGTACCCACCGTGGCAATCAGCTGGAAGTCGCCACGAGCGGCAACCGCAAGGAATTTGAGTGTCCTTACCATCGCTGGCTGTTTTCGCTGGAAGGCGCGCTGACAGCCTGCCCTGGGTCAAAGGAATTCGCGCCGGATTTCAAGCAGGAAAACTTTGGCTTGATGGAAGTCAAGAGTGCTCAATTCATGGGGCTGATTTTTGTCACCATGGGGAAGAACACCCCACCCTTGACCGAATGGCTCGGCGAAATTGTGCCGCCCACCTTGAGCACATTGCTCGGTGGTGATGGTCGTCTCAAGCTGCTGGGCTATCAAAAAGTGCGTTATGACTCCAACTGGAAAGGCTATAACGACAACGATGGCTACCATGCTCCCATGTTGCATACGGCTTTCCGTCTGTTGAACTGGCAAGGTGGTACGACGGGGTTTCAGCGCATGACCAAGAATGGTCATGTGGTGTTTGAAGCGGAATTAAAAGCGATCCAGAACAATGGATTTGTCAACGATCCGTCATTAGTCGAATTCAAGGGCAGTGATCCTGCAAGGGGGTCGCGCATTGTGCAGCTTTTCCCTGCAACAGTAATGGTCAAACACCTTGACATTATTAACCTGCGCTTTGCCATTGCGCGCAGCCATGACGTCACCGAAGTGCACTACGCTTATTTTGCGCATGAGGACGACAGCGAAGAGCTGGTTCAGCATCGCATCCGCCAGGGATCCAACCTGCTGGGCCCCTGCGGCATGATCAGCATGGAAGATGCTGCCATCTTCCAGCGCATTCATATCGGCAATCAAACCCCTGGCTTTGCCGAGTTCCAAAAGGGGGTTACCAGTTTGATGGAGGTGCCTATGGACGTGAAGCAAAACGATGAGACCGGCAATTTGCCGCGCTGGGAACACTACCGCAAAGTGATGGGATTCAAACGGGAGGGAGAAAAATGAGTCAGACGATAACTGCTGCACACAGCGCAGCCATTGATGCATTACACACCGCGTATCTGGCGGCATTGGATAAAGGCGATATGGCCGCCTGGGCCTCGACTTTTGCAGCAGACAACGCGCGCTACTTTTGCATCTCTGCAGAAAATGACCATCGTGGTCTTCCGCTGGCCTTGATGTATGACGACTGTCGCGGGCGGATTGATGATCGTGTCTCGTTTGTCACCAAAGTCTGGGTAGGTACTTACGAACCCTATCGCACGCGTCACTTTATCCAGCGCCTGAGTTGCGAAGCGGCAGGAAATAACCAATATCGCCTGACTTCGGGGTTTACCATCATGATGAGTGCTGAAGGTGGCACCACCGCAGTGCTTACCAGCGGCGAATATCGTGATTTGATCGAGATTCAGGGAGATGGTGACAAATTCCGCGCTGTCTTCCGCGAACGGCGTGCTGTGTATGACGCGGATGTGCTACCACGGTATATCGTGTTTCCATTTTAATTTTTCCTTTTCACTGCAAGGAGAAAAAAGCATGAGTAGCCCTTCACTACTGTCGTCGCAATCCACGGCATCTCGCAAGGACAAGTCGTCAGCCATGGTGCCTGATGACTTTATGTGGCAAGGCTACTCTGCTCTGGAAACACAATGGCGAGTAGAACGTTTGCTGAGTCGTTATGTCGCTTGTATTGATGACGACAACTTGGAGGAATGGCCGAGCTTTTTTACTCAGGATGCTTGCAGCTACGAAATTATCACACGTGAAAATGTAGAACGAGGTTTGCCCTTGACACTGGTGTTTTGCACCAGTCAAGGGATGTTGGCAGATCGCATTGTGTCATTGCGTGAAGCCAACATTTACCCGCAGCGCTGGTATCGGCACATTGTCTCGAATGTGCTGATTCAGGCGGTGGCGGAAGATCATCTGGAAGTTCAAAGTCACTATGTGGTGTTGCAGACACGCCGTAATGGTCAGACCAGTATTTTTAGTGCAGGCAAATATAAAGATCGCATTGTTTTGCAAGCAGATGAGCTCAGGTTCGCAGAAAAGCGTGTGGTAGTGGATACGCACAGCATTGATACGCTGCTGGTTTCACCTATCTGATCATCTTTGTCTAAGGAGAAACCACTGTGAATGCACCCATGACGCCATTTGCCAAGCCCTGGATAGCGAACCCGGATGGGTATCGTGTGCCATACGAAGTGTTTACCGACCAAGTGTATTACGATCAAGAACAGGAACATATTTTTCGTGGCGAGACTTGGTCGTTTGTAGGGTTGGACGCTGAGCTGCCCAATAACGGTGACTTTAAATCCACCGCGATTGGCGACACGCCCGTGATTGTGACGCGAGACCAAAACGGTCAGTTACACGTTTTCAAGAATTTATGCATGCATCGTGGTGCCTTGCTGGTAAGAGAATCGCGAGGTAACGCCAAGTCTTTTGACTGTGTCTATCACCAATGGTCATTTGATTTGACTGGCGTCTTGCGTGGCGTGCCGATGCGACGCGGTGTGCGCGGGGAGGGTGGCATGCCGCCCGCGTTTGACATGGCGAACTTTGGGCTGGATGCCTTGCGAGTTGAAGTCATGAATGGTTTGATTTTCGCCAGTTTTTCGAAAACCGTTGAACCCTTGGCTGACTATCTGGGCGAGGGGATAGTGGCCAACATTCAGCGCATTTTTAACCGCCCGATTCGCATCATGGGTGACTACCGCCAATATATTCATGGCAACTGGAAACTTTATGCTGAAAATGTACGCGATCCCTATCACGGCAGTCTGCTGCATTTGTTTCACAGCACTTTCGGGCTTTACCGCGCGACTCAAAAGGGCTTCACTTACATGGATCCTTCCAATCGGCATAGCCTGTTGAAAGCCACCGCATCCGCAGCGCCGACTTCTGCGAGCGAAGATCAAGAGGTTTATAAGGATGTGCGCTCTTACAACACCGAGTTTCATCTCAAAGATGCGAGCATACTCGTCGGCAGGCCGGAGTTTGATGATCGTGCCTCGCTGGTCATCAATGCGATTTTTCCTAATCTGCTGATACAACAGATTGCAAACTGTCTGGCCGTGCGTCAGTCAGTCACGCATGCGTCGAATGCCTTTGAGATTGTGTGGACGCTCTTTGGCTATGCCGACGATGACGAAGAAATGCAGATGATCCGCATGAAGCAATCCAACCTGGTGGGGCCAGCGGGGTTGATTTCGATGGAAGATGGTGAGGCGATAGAGATCGTACAGGATGCTGTCATCCGCGATGGCAAGAAGACCTCGGTGCTGGCTATGGGCGGCGTGCATTCAGGTAGTGTGGATCACATGATTACCGAAGGCCCGATTATTGGGTTTTGGGAAAACTATGCGCGTTATTTGAATCTTGGTGCTGACTTGAAAAAATAGCGGAGTTGAATTCGCAAGATACGCGACATAAAAAACGACGCAGAAAAAGTCGGTGATGGTGGTATGCCGAAAAACTTTGAATCTGCCTCTGGAAAGTCCCTTTAGTGGACGGCGGTTCGATGCTGCGGCGCAGTAAAGGCGGAGTCCTTTATTGCGTCGTTTTTCATGTTGGTCTCTATCCCGCTTAATGCAGGACTGGAAGGTGATGCAGACGATAACTTTTGAAAGGCTTAATTGTCTTGCATTTAGTTGACTTAAGTCAAGATGAGCAAATCTGTTGATTCCTAGAATGAACCCAACTTCTTTAGGGAAGGCAAAAAGGCTGGTAGCAATGAATACACAGCCGATAGGTAGAAGAGGATGTTGCGCTAGGTGTTGTTCGTTGACGTATTGTTTGATTTATCAACTTCCTCTTTAAGCACATTAACAGGCACGCTAATTTCAAGTGAAAGAGAGACATATCATGAATGCACCGTTATCACGCGAAGCCCTCAAGCAGGGTAAGTTAAAAGAGTTATTGAGTGACCTGGAAACCAAGGTAGTCGTCAGCGGGCCGGGTGATGTTGTGCTGGGTGCGCGGAATATTTATACCGACCCGGCCATTTTCGAGCTGGAGCTGGAGCACATGATCGAAGGCGGCTGGGTGTATGC
>JAUSQB010000268.1 GCA_030652715.1 Rugosibacter sp. | reverse complement strand
ACATATCATTTGCGTATCTTGCAAAATCATCAAACGTTTGATTTATGAGTCAGTCATGCGAGATGGACGGCCTGCGCTATGGAGCTTGATGGCGAGAGTGGATATTTTTTTGCGTCATTTTTCTGGACAAAATCAGTATGGTGGAATTTGACGAAATGGTTTCCCCGGAGTGTATGAAATGAATACTTTATCAAATGGCAAAGCTGGTGAGCCTGTGTCAGAAGGCGAACGCCGCCTGGCCTTTTTAAAAAACCTGCAAACGGTTACGAACAGAATCCATGCGACATCGAATATTGATGAAATCATGCTGGAACTTTCATCCGATATATGCGGTTTGTTTAATGCAGATCGACTGACGATTTATGCGATTGGTGAAGATAAAGCGTCGATTGTCTCGAAAGTAAAAACGGGGCTGAATACATTAAAGGATTTGCGCCTGCCCATTTCCGAACAAAGTATTGCCGGGCATGTCGCTCTTTCCAAAAGAATCGTGAATATCCACGATGTGTATGATGACGCGGAGCTGCAGTCGATCAGTCCTCCACTCCGGTTTTTAAAGGAAGTCGATAAACGTACCGGTTATCGTACCCAGCAGATGCTGGTCGCCCCCATCATTGATGCAGTAGATCAAGAGTTGATTGGTGTGGTGCAGATACTTAATGCCAAGGATGGCAAACCTTTTTCCAGAATAGCCGAAGATGGCATCAAGAGTCTGTGCGAAACCCTGGCGATTGCGTTTTCCCAGCGTAAAAAATCAGCTCGGATGGTGAAAACAAAATACGATTTTCTGATCACCGATGCAGTAATTTCTGCACAAGAGCTTGAATTGGCACAGCGCACTGCACGGCGCAAGAATCTTGATCTGGAAGAGGTGCTGATCAATGAGTTTCAGGTTAAGCCAGGCGCGCTGGGCGCAGCGCTGGCAAAGTTTTTTGGCGTACCTTACGAGCCGTTCAGAAATGATCGAATCAAGCCGCTGGATTTGCTCAAACATCTGAAGTACGATTATTTGCAGCAAAATCAGTGGGCACCAGTGGAAGAAGGCGCGGAAGGCATCGTTGTTGTTTGCACGGACCCTGAACAGCTGATCGGCGCACGGGCGGTGAAGAATGTTTTCCCGCGGAGCAGGATTGTCTATCGCGTTACCTCTCACTATGAATTCCAGCAAATCCTTGAGCAACTCTTTGGTGTTGGCGGGGAAGGCAGTTTTACCGATGATAGTCTGGTTGGCGATATGCTGGCCACGCTCGATCAGGATGAATTGGAGGCCGAAGGCGGAGGGGAAGAAGTTTCTGCGGCGGCTGACAATGAACTTGTCAAGCTGGTCAATAAAATCATTGTTGATGCCTATCAGCAGGGGGCCTCCGACATTCACATTGAGCCTGGCCTGGGCAAGGATAAGGTACTGATCCGTTTTCGCAAGGATGGCACCCTGGTGAAATATATCGAAGTGCCGGCCAGTTACCGCAGCGCCATGGTGGCACGGCTGAAAATCATGTGCGATCTGGATATCGCCGAACGCCGCAAGCCGCAAGATGGCAAGATCAAGTTCAAGAAATATGGCCCGCTGGATATTGAGCTGCGGGTGGCGACGATTCCTTCCACCGGCGGTGTTGAAGATGTCGTGATGCGGATTCTCGCCGGTGGCGAACCCATCCCGCTTGACAAGCTGGGCGTGCTGCCAACCAATCTCGCAAAACTCAAGGCCACCATCGCCAAACCCTATGGCCTCTTCTTCGTGTGCGGCCCGACAGGCTCCGGCAAAACCACGACCCTGCATTCGATACTGGGTTATCTGAACACCGTGGGTACCAAAATCTGGACCGCCGAAGACCCGGTGGAAATAACGCAGAAAGGTTTGCGTCAGGTACAAGTCAATAAAAAAGTGATGGATTTTGCCACCGTGATGAAAGCCTTTTTGCGCGCCGACCCGGACATCATCATGGT
>JAUSQB010000267.1 GCA_030652715.1 Rugosibacter sp. | reverse complement strand
ACCATGATGGTGTCGTAGGCGAGCGAACCGCAGATCAGGGTAGTCATTATTTTCTGTGTCCGAAAGGGGTGAGTTTAAGGGTAAAACAAATACAGCCGATAGCCATTCGCCGTCAGTGGAGCGATGTCAATGACAAGATTTATGACGATATCCGCATTGGGTAGCATGCCGCTGGCAATGGGAGTTAGCGGCTGCAGGTAGTCAGCAGGGGGGAGTACTTTGCGGAGAATGGCTTTATCTGCAATGTCAGTCAGAGTCAGTTCAAGATGCGGGAATTGCTGGCTGAATGTGGCGCGATTTTTCAGTGTGGCTGAAACGGCCAGATGGTCTGGTTTGGCTGGAACGGGATGCAAGTCCGAGCTTTCAATGCTGATCATATCCGCTTGGGCGGGGAGGCGAGTTGTGCAGGGAGCAACTCGGCATAGTGCGGCGATGACTGGTTGCACTATGGGGAGAGCTTTTGCCAGTGGGGTTCGAAAGGCAGCCATAGCTTGTGTGCCTAGCGTTATGAGTAGAAATATGCAGCCGATTATCCAGGGCCACGTGCGGGAAGTGGCAGGATTGGGCAGGTGGGTAAAAGTGCCATCCAGCAAGATGTCCAGTGGAGGTGTGGACAGTGTTTCCTTTGTCGGGTTGTGTGCCACATGCTTTGTTGCCGGGGTTTTCTCTGTGCTGTTCCCTGGTTTTTCTGGTGGAATAACCGTTGATGACGGTATCTTTGTGCGGGAAAGGGGGGCGGCGAGTTCTTCTGTGCCTGTCGTGCCTGGAGGTATCGGGTATTCCGATGCTGCCAGCTTATCTGGTTCAGCTAACCCGCCTGCTATTTGAGGTTCCGGTTGATTGATTGTTTCAATGGTTGGGGTCGTTGCCGTTTTTTCCGGTAACTGTCGAGGCAGCTCAATATGCGTTGGCAATGCATCGCGTAACGTGTCTAATGCATTAAATGCGTGCTGGCATTGGCCGCAACGCACGCGGCCACTTTTGGCCTTGATCTGTGCAGCGGTGACACGAAACGTGGTGGCGCACGCAGGACACTGGGTTAACATGCGCGGCCCTCCAGCCGCACCCAGCCTTCATGTGTTGCGCCAACATGGAGGTCGATAAAGGGCGCGTAAGCCAAGACAACTTGTTGTGCCTGAGGCACCAAGACACCCGATAAAGCGAGCTTTCCGCCCGGTGCGACGCATCCTGCGAGAAGCGGTGCTAAAACGCACAAGGGATTGGTGAGAATATTGGCGACAACCAGATCAAAGCGACCATCAAGCGGTGCGCGCGAGTGGCGCAATTCGAGCGCCACTTGATTGGCTACCGCGTTATCGTGGGCGGCAATCAGGGCATTGTCGTCAATGTCAACACCTAGCACTTGCCTGGCACCGAGTTTTGCGGCAGCAATGGCGAGTATCCCTGAGCCGCAGCCGTAGTCGAGAACGGTCTCTTGGCCTTTGACTTGTTCGGTTAGCCATTGCAAGCAAAGAAACGTGGTTGGGTGCGAGCCTGTGCCAAACGCCAAACCGGGGTCAAGTATCAGATTAATCGCCTGCGCATTGGGAGCGGTATGCCATGAGGGCACAATCCACAAGCGGTCGGTAATGTGAATGGGCTCAAACTGTGACTGCGTTAGCCTTACCCAGTCTTGCTCTGCAACTTCGGTAATGTCGATAGTTGGCATATCTATGATGCCGACTTCCTGTGCGACACGGGCAACACGCCCTGCGAGATCAGCCGCTGGTTCGAACAGCGCGATAACGCGGCTCTTATTCCATAATGGGGTGGCGGGCGAATTAACCAGACCATCGGGTTCACCAAACTGCGGAGTCTCGAGATCCGTTCCGGCCAGTGCATCTTCTACGCTGACGGAAATTGCACCTGCACCCATCAGCGCATCCGACAGCGCATCAGCGTGAATTGCATCCGTTTCGATCGCGATACTGAGCCACATTAAGGTTATTGATCCTTGATGGCGGCACTTTTTTTGGATAGTTTTTCTTCAAGATAATGGATGCTTGTTCCACCTTGCCGAAAACGTTCGTCAAACATGAGTTCTTGATGCAGCGGGATATTGGTCTTGATGCCATTCACCATCATTTCAGAGAGCGCGATGCTCATGCGCGCGATCGCTTGTTGGCGGGTGTGGCCAGTACTGATGACCTTGCCGATCATGGAATCAT
>JAUSQB010000264.1 GCA_030652715.1 Rugosibacter sp. | reverse complement strand
ACCATGCAGGCCAACTGGATAGGCAAAAGCACCGGTGTGCGGTTTGCCTTTCCCTACACGCTGGAGGGCAAAGAAGAAAATCTGTGGGTCTACACCACCCGTGCAGACACCATCATGGGCGTAACATTTTGCACGGTGGCAGCAGAACACCCCTTAGCCACCCACGCGGCCAAAAACAATCCGGCACTGGCCACCTTTATCGATGAATGCAAACATGGCTCAGTCATGGAAGCCGATATGGCCACCATGGAAAAAAAGGGCATGCCCACCGGGCTGTTTGTAACGCATCCTCTCACCGGCGAACAACTAGCGGTCTGGGTGGGCAATTACGTCTTGATGAGTTATGGCGATGGCGCGGTGATGGCTGTGCCGGCGCACGATGAGCGCGACTTTGCGTTTGCCAAAAAATACAACCTGCCGATCAAACCCGTGGTTGCTGTTGCAGACGAAACCTTCTCGCTGGACGCATGGCAAGACTGGTATGCCGATAAACAACGCGGGCGCTGCGTCAATTCAGGCAAATACGATGGCCTGCCGTTTGCAGAAGCGGTCACCGCCATTGCAGCCGACCTCAAAACAAAAAACCTGGGCGACACGCAAGTGCACTATCGCTTGCGCGATTGGGGTGTTTCACGGCAGCGTTACTGGGGTTGCCCCATTCCGCTGATTCATTGCGATGCCTGCGGCACCGTGCCCGTGCCTGACGATCAATTGCCGGTGGCATTGCCCACCGATTGCGTGCCGGATGGCTCAGGCAATCCGCTTGCTAAACGTGCTGATTTCGTCAACTGCGCTTGCCCAAAATGCGGCCAGCCCGCGCGGCGGGAGACGGACACCATGGATACCTTTGTGGATTCCTCCTGGTATTACGCCCGTTACTGCGCGGCAGATAACGCCACGGCCATGGTGGATGAGCGAACGAATCACTGGATGCCGGTAGACCAATACATCGGTGGCATTGAACACGCCATTCTGCATTTGCTGTACTCGCGCTTCTGGACCAAGGTCATGCGCGACTTCGGGCTGGTCAAGTACGACGAACCGTTCGCCAACCTGCTGACCCAGGGCATGGTGCTGAACGAAATTTTCTCCCGCAAGACCGACAGCGGCCGCATCGTTTACTTCAATCCCGCC
>JAUSQB010000256.1 GCA_030652715.1 Rugosibacter sp. | reverse complement strand
CAGTGAATGCACGCCGCCTTCGCGGCCGATGCCGGATTGCTTCATGCCGCCAAACGCCGTGCGCAAGTCGCGCAGGAACCAGGAATTGACCCAGACGATACCGGCTTCCAAGGCGCCTGCCATGCGGTGCGCGCGGGAAAGATTGTTGGTCCATAGCGTGGCGGACAGGCCATAGGTGGTGTCGTTGGCCAAAGCGAGCACTTCTTCTTCGGTGTCAAACGGCGTGATATGGCAGCACGGGCCGAAAATTTCGTCACGCAAGATGCTCGCGGTTTCTGGCAAGCCGGTCCAGATGGTGGGTTGCACCCAGGCACCTTTGGCAAATTCTGCGGGCATGGCGGGGATGCCGCCGCCCGTCACGACAGTTGCGCCCTCCGCCACGGCTTTTTTGTAGTACGAGAGCACTTTGTTGCGTTGCTCCTGGGAAATCATCGGGCCCATGGCAACGCCCGCTTCAAAGGGGGCGCCAATTTTCATGTTCTCTGCGCTATTTTTCAACGCCTTGACGAAGCGCTCAAAAAGCGGCCGCTCGACATACAGGCGCTCTGTGCCCAGGCACACTTGCCCGGTATTGACGAAAGAAGAGCGCAACGTGCCTTCGATGGCCGCATCAAAATCGCAATCGGCAAAAATGATGCCGGCATTTTTGCCACCCATCTCTAACGATACCGGGCGTGCGCCAATCGCGGCCGCTTTGCTGAT
Source organism: Rugosibacter sp. (assembly GCA_030652715.1). Classification (GTDB taxonomy): domain Bacteria; phylum Pseudomonadota; class Gammaproteobacteria; order Burkholderiales; family Rhodocyclaceae; genus Rugosibacter. The sequence goes on along the minus strand of JAUSQB010000256.1, from coordinate 503 downwards.
TTCTGCCCCTGTGCGGGTCTCGCCGGTGAAGGTAATGGCATTTACCCCCGGGTGGGTGGTGACAAATTCGCCCGCCGACTTTGGCCCAAACCCATTGACGACGTTATAAACCCCTTTGGGAATGCCTACGGTATTCATTACTTCGCCGAGCAAGGCCGCCGACTGGGGCGACTCTTCGGACGGTTTGACCACGACCGTATTGCCACAGGCCAAAGCGGGTGCGACTTTCCATGTCATGAGCAGCAGTGGGGCATTCCACGGGCAGATGACGCCGACCACACCAACGGGACGGCGGACGGAATAATTCAATGCGCCTTTGCCATCGGGCGTTGCCATTTCATAAGTTTCTGTCGGCACATTTTTCACCATGTCGGCAAAAATCTTGAAGTTGGCCGCGCCGCGCGGTACAAAGGCATGGCGCGCAACAGAGGCGGGCATGCCGGTATCGGCAGTTTCGGCGTCGACAAAATCATCGAAGCGCCGCGTCATTTCGTTGGCAATGG
>JAUSQB010000249.1 GCA_030652715.1 Rugosibacter sp. | reverse complement strand
GCGCGGGTCGGCCAGGCCGACATCTTCAATGGCCATGCGCACAATGCGCCGCCCCATGTACAACGGGTCAGCCCCGCCATCGAGCATGCGCACCAGCCAGTACAAAGCCGCATCCGGATTCGAGCCGCGCACGGATTTATGCAGCGCCGAAATCTGATCGTAAAACGCATCGCCCCCCTTATCGAAACGACGCAGATCAGCCGCCAGGATCGAATCCAGAAAGTCGGCGCTGACGACACGGCGCGGATTTGCCTGTTGGTCTGCTTGTTGGTCTGCTTGCTGGTCTGCCTGCGCGGCTGTTTTTACCTGCTCCAGTACATTCAACAGCCGTCGCGCATCGCCATCGGCATAACCCAGCAGCCGCTCGCGCGCTGCCGGTTCAAAATCCAGTTCAGGAAAAGCCTGCGCCCGTGCCCGATCAAACAATGCACCCAGCTCATCCTCCGTCAAGCTGTGCAGCACATATACCGCCGCACGCGAGAGCAACGCGGAATTCACCTCGAATGACGGGTTCTCGGTTGTCGCGCCGATAAACGTCACCGTGCCATTTTCAACATATGGCAAAAACGCATCCTGCTGCGCCTTGTTAAAGCGATGTACCTCATCCACAAACAAAATCGTGCGCCGCCCAAGTGCCCGCTGGCCCTCCGCCTGCTGCATCGCCTCGCGAATATCCTTGACCCCGGAAAACACAGCGGATAACGCCACAAACTCGGCATCAAACGCATCCGCCATCAGCCGCGCCAAGGTTGTCTTGCCCACCCCCGGCGGCCCCCACAGAATCATCGAATGCGGCACACCGGAAGAAAACGCCGAATGCAAAGGCTTGCCCGGCCCCACCAGATGCGACTGCCCGATCACCTCGTCCAGCGCTTGCGGCCGCAAGCGTTCTGCCAACGGCGCAGCAAGCGGCTCCCCTGCGAAAAGATCAGCACTCACGCAAAATTATCCCGGCCAACTGCCGTTTGCCAAAATGACGGATTAATCGTTTAATCCAATCGGTATAAGACAGCCCGGTACGCAAGCTGTCGTGCTCAAAACCCCTCTTGCCGCGCACCTGACTCAGCAATTTCGGTGCAGTGCCCGTTGGTTCAATGGATGGTAACCGCTCCATGCTCAGACCCTAATGCAAACAAATTTAGCTTTGATTTTAAATGAAATATAACTTCAACTAAATTTTTATCCGGCGCATTGATGTGGGGGTCTACACGCCGGAGTTTCGTTCGACACGGGCAAGGTGGCCTTCCATGAGCAGTGGGCACTGTGGGGAAAATGCCCCACTGTAAGGTGGTTTGGGCGCCCTGATTGCGCTAATATCGACTGAAGCATTGCAATGGAAATTTTTCTTTTTTGCCGAGGTGACTATGGCTTGGGTTTTACTACTTTTAGCGGGTCTGTTCGAAGTGGTCTGGGCCATTGGCCTGAAATACACAGACGGCTTTACCCGCCTGTGGCCAAGCATTGGCACACTCGCTGCCATGGTGGCAAGCATTGGCCTTCTGGGCATGGCAATGAAAACTCTGCCTGTCGGCACGGCCTATGCCGTCTGGGTGGGTGTCGGCGCACTGGGCACGGCCATCTTTGGCATCCTTCTTTTTAACGAATCCGCGAACATGGGCCGGCTGGGAAGCCTTTTTTTAATCATGCTCGGTATCATCGGCCTCAAGTTGGCAACACCAGACTAATCTGCTGTCAGGATTAAAAAGTCGGCGCTGGGGATACGGCGCCGACAATAACAATCGCCGACTTTTCGCGGCAAGGGCGGCAATAGCGACAATGGCGCTGTACCCGGCGCGCCCGTAGAGAGCCCCCTTGGGGTGCCCCTGCTTCTTCTAAAAACTTTCGTTCTCGCGCAAGTACCGCCACTGACCTAGCGGCAAATCGCCCAGGCGCACGCGGCCGATGCGCACGCGCTTCAAGCCCGTTACCCGCAAGCCGACGAGCTCGCACATGCGGCGAATCTGTCGCTTGCGGCCTTCTTTGAGCACAAAACACAGTTGATCTTCATTGGCCCAGCGCACCTGCGCCGGGCGCAGTTGTTTGCCGTCCAGTTCCAGGCCGTGGTTGAGCAGTGCCAGGTCATGGCTATCCAACGGGCCTTCCACGCGCACCAGATATTCTTTTTCGACGGTCGAGTCGTCACCAATGAGTTGGCGCGCCACGCGACCATCTTGCGTTAGCACCAGCAAGCCGGTGGAATCGATATCCAGCCGACCAGCCGGGGCGAGGCCTTTCATGTGCGCTAGCTGGAATCGCTGCGTGCTTCCCACCGCCTGCGTCTTGGCCGAAATCAGCGATGCGGCCGGCTGATGGCCGTCTTCGGCCTGCCCTGAAACATAGCTCATCGGCTTGTGCAGCAAAATCGTGGCCTGCCGCGCTTGGCTTGCGCGCGCTTCTGGCGCCATGGAAATCACGGCGTCTGGCAGCGCGCGTGAGCCGAGCTGTGTTACCCGTTCGCCATTGACAAACACCAGCCCGCGCTCGATAAAAACATCGGCCTCGCGACGCGAACACAAGCCGCGTTCGGCCATTAGTTTGGAAATGCGGCTACCTTGCGTATCATTCATAGGTATTCATTCTATCCTGCCGCCATGCTCAGTTATCGCCACGCCTATCACGCCGGCAACCACGCCGATGTCTTGAAACATCTGGTACTCATGCTGTGCATGCAGCACATGAACAGTAAAGACAAACCCTACACCGTAGTAGACACGCATGCCGGTGCAGGGCTGTATGTGCTGGATAGCGAGCAGGCCAAGCGCACGGGTGAATATATCAACGGCATTGGCCGGTTATGGCCACGCACCGACTTACCCGCACCACTGGCGCAATTCATGACTAGCATCAAAGCACTCAATCAAAGCGGCCAGCTGCGCCGCTACCCCGGCTCGCCCTGGCTGATTGATCACCTGGCGCGGCCCATTGACCGGCTGCGCTTTTGCGAGCTGCACCCAACGGATTTTGCCTTGCTGCGCCGCCAATACAAAGAAGCAGGCCGCCGCATCACCGTGGCGCAGGCCGATGGATTTGATGTACTCAAAGCCAGCTTGCCGCCGCCCTCGCGGCGCGCTCTGGTGCTGATCGATCCCTCGTATGAAATCAAGAGCGATTACTTGAAAGTCGTCGCCGCCGTCAAGGATGGATTAAAACGCTTTGCCACCGGCACCCTGCTGATATGGCACCCGCTGCTGCCATCGATTGAAGCGAACCAACTGCCCGACAGGCTCAAAAAATCGGGTGCCACGCACTGGGTGCATGCCACATTGAGCGTATGCGCCACATCCACGCAGGGGCGCGGCATGCACGGCAGCGGCATGTTCATCATCAACCCGCCATGGACACTTGCCGCAGAACTCAAAGCCACGCTGCCTTATCTGGCTCAGGTGCTGGGGCTGGATAGCCACGCTGCCTGGCAGGTGGATGAAGTTGAGCAAAAGAACAAACAAAAAGACTAAGCCTTAATTATGCAGGCGCTTCACCCAAAAGATAGGCCAGACAGTGTGAAAACCATTCCCAACACGTTAAAATGGATGGCTTTCCCCGCATAAAAAATGCGGATAGGGCTTGAAACATTATTATTCAGCCCCACATAGCCAAATGTTTAGTCAGGAGACCCCCATGCAGGACACGCCAAACACACCAACGAACAACTCGAATGAGTCTCTCGAAAAAGCCGACGAAAACGCCGTGTCACCAGCACCGACTTTTCACGACGAAACGAACAACGCCGAAGCATCCTCAATAGACACCATACCCAGCACCGAAGAGTTGCTGCGCCAGGCTGAACTCGCCTCCGCCGAGCATCATGACGCCTGGCTACGCGCCAAGGCCGAAACTGAAAATGTGCGTCGTCGCGCACTGGAAGACATTGCCCGCGCCGGCAAGTTTGCCGTGGAAAAATTCGCCACTGAATTGCTCGCCGTCAAAGACAGCCTGGAAGCAGCCCTGTCCAATGAAAACCAAACCGCAGAAAACCTCAAGGCCGGCGTTGAGCTCACCTTAAAGCAACTGGCCGCTGCGTTTGACAAATCGAATCTGGCCGAAATTTCGCCCTTGGGTGAGAAATTCGACCCCCATAAACACCAGGCCATTAGCCAAGCCGAGGCCGAAGGCGAACCCAATCAGGTACTTTCCGTCTTGCAAAAAGGCTATGCCTTGCATGATCGAGTAATTCGTCCGGCACTGGTCATCGTCTCCAAAGCGAAATAATGCGGGGAACCCACTCGAAAATCATGCAGTAACTTGAATTCAAGCCTGACATCCCCATAACAAGACAAGAGCAAGTTTTTAAGCTTTCACATTTTTAATAAAGGAAAAATCATGGGAAAAATTATCGGTATCGACCTTGGCAC
>JAUSQB010000242.1 GCA_030652715.1 Rugosibacter sp. | reverse complement strand
TTCTGGTGACGCCGCTGCACCGAGCAATCCCGCTCATACAGATACACATAATTCCCATGACTATCGCCAAAAATCTGCACTTCGATATGCCGTGCGGGTTGCAGGTATTTTTCCAGCAGCACGTGCGTATCGCCAAAACTCGCGCCAGCCTCGCGCTGGCACGATGCAAGCGCATCCAGAAACTCAGCTTCCGCAGTGACCACGCGCATGCCCTTGCCCCCGCCACCTGCGGCAGCTTTGATGAGCACCGGATAACCAATTTTGTTTGCTTGCTGACGCAAAAAATCAGGTGCTTGATCGTCCCCGTGATACCCCGGCGTGAGCGGCACACCGGCTTTTTCCATCAGCTGTTTAGCCGCTGACTTGGAACCCATGGCGCGAATGGCTGCCGCTGATGGGCCAATAAATACTAGCCCATTTTGCGTACAAGCTTCAGCAAATGCCGCATTCTCGGAAAGAAAGCCATAGCCAGGATGAATCGCTTGTGCGCCGCTCGCTTTAGCCGCAGCAATCATTTTATCGATGGACAAATACGATTCTGCAGGCGCGGCCTCGCCTATCCACAGCGCTTCATCCGCCACGCGCACATGGCGCGCCCCTTCATCGGCGGTTGAATAAACAGCAACCGTTTTGATGCCCATGCGACGTGCCGTTTTGACAATGCGGCAAGCAATCTCGCCACGATTGGCGATGAGGATTTTTGCGAACATCAGGTCATCCCCGCGCAATCATTGAACGCGCATAAATACCTTGCTAGCGTTACGTTAAAGTTTCTCATTAGCCGCCCAATTTGGTTTCCGTTTTTCCAGAAAAGCACGAATGCCCTCACGCCCTTCAGTACTGGCGCGCAGTTTCATGATGCGCTGCGCTGTATCCTCAATGAGGTCTGACGTAACAGGTTTGGCAGCGACTGCGGTGATCAGCGATTTGCATTCGGCCAATGCACCTGGCGCATTTTTCAACAAGTCCTCGACAACTTCTCCGACCGCTTTATCCAACGCAGTCACATCTGCTACCAGTTCATGCACCAGGCCCATGCGGTAAGCCACTGCTGCAGAAAAACGCTCGGCTGTAAGCATGTAGCGGCGCGCATGACGCTCGCCGATCGCGCTGATGACATACGGACTAATGGTGGCTGGCACAATGCCGATGCGCACTTCCGGCAAGGAAAATTGCGCATCAAAAACGGCAATTACAATATCGCAACACGCCACCAACCCCACGCCACCCGCATAGGCCGGGCCTTGCACGCGGGCAATCGTCGGTTTAGGGCATTGTGCCAAACAACGCAGCATCTCGGCCAGTGCGCGGGCATCGCGTAAATTCTCGGCATCCGAGTAATTGGCCGCACGCCGCATCCAGTTCAGATCCGCCCCCGCGCAAAAACTTTTCCCGCTGCCCGAGAGCACAATGACACGCACAGCCGCATCCTGCGTCATCGCATCTATGGCCTGCGTCAGCTCGCTAATCAACACATCGTCAAACGCATTGTGTCGCTCCGGGCAATTCAGCGTAATGATGCCAACACCGGCATCTACTTCTGTCAGGATGGCTTGTTGCATAGTTTTATGTCTCGTTCCGTTTTTGGCTCATGGTTGGCTGACTTTTTATACACCCGGCTACATCCGAAAAATACCAAACTGCGTCGGCTGGATCGGGGCGTTGAGCGCGGCAGAAATACCCAACGCCAAAACCTGCCGGGATTGCGTTGGGTCCATCACGCCATCGTCCCACAAGCGTGCCGTGGCGTAATAGGGGTGTCCCTGGGCTTCATATTGCGCCCGGATAGGCTCTTTGAAAGCCGCTTCTTCTGCTGCACTCCAGGATTTGCCTGCGGCATCAAAACCATCGCGCTTGACGGTCGCCAAGACGGACGCTGCCTGCTCACCGCCCATGACGCTAATGCGCGCATTAGGCCACATCCACAACATGCGGGGAGAAAAAGCGCGGCCACACATGCCGTAATTGCCCGCACCAAATGAGCCGCCAATAATCATGGTGAATTTCGGCACCTGGGCATTCGCCACCGCCATGACCAGCTTTGCGCCATCCTTGGCAATGCCGCCATTTTCATATTTGCGACCCACCATGAATCCGGTGATGTTCTGCGAGAACACCGAGGTTCGCGATGCTGTGGAGCAGCTCA
>JAUSQB010000234.1 GCA_030652715.1 Rugosibacter sp. | reverse complement strand
CGAATCAAGATTTGCGGCATAACCCGGGCTGAAGACCGCGATGCAGCCATTGCAGCAGGAGCCGACGCGCTCGGGTTTGTGTTTTATCCACCCAGCCCAAGATATGTGATGCCAGAAAAAGCGGCGCAACTTGTGTCGCCGATCCCTGCGTTTGTCAGTCGTGTCGGGCTATTCGTTAACGCTGAACCTGCTGCCGTTCGTTCTGTGTTGGCAGAGGTTGCCTTGAATGTGCTGCAATTTCATGGCGATGAAGATGCCGCATATTGCCGCCAGTTCGGCAGGCCGTGGATCAAGGCGGCACGTGTCAGACCGGGGCTTGATTTGCTAGAATACGCGCGCGCTTTCGAGGGGGCGTGCGGTTTGTTGCTGGATGCTTTTGTCGATGGTTATGGCGGCGGTGGCAAAGAATTTGACTGGTCGCTGATCCCCTCATCGTTACCCTTGCCGGTGATTCTTTCAGGCGGGTTGCAGGTTTCCAATATTCAACAAGCAGTGCGTGTCATCCGGCCTTGGGCGGTGGATGTCAGTAGTGGCGTCGAAGCAGCCAAGGGCATTAAAGACGCTGAAAAGATAGCCCAATTTATTGCCGGAGTGCGTAATGCAGATGCTTGATTTACCTTATAACTTGCCGGATGCACAAGGCCATTTCGGCCCCTACGGCGGGATTTTCGTTGGCGAAACCTTGATGCCAGCGCTTGCTGAACTGCGTGAAGCCTATGCCGCAGCGCAGGCTGACCCAGCATTCCAGGCAGAGTTTGCGGATGACCTGAAACATTATGTCGGTCGCCCCAGCCCGATATATCACGCCAAGCGCTGGTCCAATTTATTAGGTGGCGCGCAGATTTTCTTGAAGCGTGAAGACTTGAATCACACCGGTGCGCACAAGATAAACAACTGTATCGGCCAGGCGCTGCTGGCACGGCGCATGGGCAAGCCCCGGGTTATCGCAGAGACAGGTGCCGGTCAGCATGGCGTGGCAACAGCCACCGTGGCGGCCCGTTACGGGATGGAATGCGTGGTGTACATGGGGTCAGAGGATATCAAGCGGCAAGCCGCCAACGTCTACCGCATGAAGCTGCTGGGCGCAACGGTGGTGCCCGTTGAGTCGGGCTCGAAAACATTGAAAGATGCGCTCAACGAAGCCATGCGCGATTGGGTAACCAATATTGCCAATACGTTTTACATCATCGGCACG
>JAUSQB010000230.1 GCA_030652715.1 Rugosibacter sp. | reverse complement strand
ACCCACGACAACCGGAATCACAATCCGGGACTCTACCAACTGAGCTACAGCCACCATTGTTGCATTTGCCTGTTAAAAAGACCGCAAGGCAAGGCCGCTATTATGCGAGATGACGATGAAAGAATCAAGTTTTCTTCGTATTTATCATGCCTTTTCATGCGCGTTCAGATACTGCGTTCTGCCCCCACATCTACGCCAGGGGTTGGAACAGCACATCCAGATCACCCGCCGTAATCAAGTGCCCGCCGCCTTCTTCATCACCTTCGACGGAGGTGTTTTTCCGCATTAACTGATCAGCCATGCCGCGCTTTCGGTTTTGCAGTGCAAGTATTTTTTCTTCCACCGTTCCCTGCGTCAATAGCTTGTAAACAAATACAGATTTATCCTGGCCTATACGGTGAGCGCGAGCGGTTGCCTGCTCTTCTACCGCCGGGTTCCACCAGGGGTCATAATGAATCACCGTATCGGCTGCGGTGAGATTCAAACCCGTGCCACCCGCCTTGAGGCTGATAAGAAACAAGGGGACGCGACCTTCTTGAAAATGGCGTATAGGTGTTTCGCGATCGGTCGTCTGGCCGGTAAGTTTGACATAGGCAATATCCTTGGCCTTCAGCGCCTCTTCGATTAACACGAGCATCGACGTAAATTGCGAAAACAGCAGCACTTTGCGGCCTTCATCGAGCAGTTCTTCTAGCATCTCCATGAGCGTGTCTAATTTGGCAGAAGGTACTGCACCTTTTTTGACGAGTGCTTCTGTCGCCGGCAGCTTGACCAGGCGTGGATCACAGCAGACTTGGCGCAGCTTTAAAAGCGCATCGAGAATCATGATCTGGCTGCGCCCCGCCCCTTGCTGGGCAAGAACCTGGCGCAGCTTTTTGTCGAACACCACGCGCAGGCTTTCGTAAATATCCCGCTGGCTTCCTTCGAGCTCGACCCAGCGCACAATTTCTGTTCGCGGTGGCAGGTCTTTCAACACCTGCTCTTTTGTTCTGCGCAGCAGAAAAGGCCTGACTCTATCTGCCAGGCGATGCCGGACTTCTTCGTCGCCCACTTTTTCAATCGGCGTGCGATAGAGTTTTGCAAATTGCTGCGCACGTCCCAGTAAGCCCGGCATGAGGAAATCAAACTGTGCCCACAACTCGCCCAAGTGGTTTTCCAGGGGCGTACCGGTTAAAGACAAGCGATGCCGCGCCTTCAATTGACGCGCCACCTGATGCGCCTGTGCTTTCGGGTTCTTGATGAACTGCGCCTCGTCCATCACCAGCAGGTGATAGTCTTGCGCTACAAGTACATCGCGGTCGCGCACGAGCAAAGGATAGGTGGTAAGAATAATGTCGGCGGCGGCTATTTCATCAAATCGATCCGCTCTATCCTTGCCATGCAGCACCAGCACTTTCAGCTCAGGTGTAAATTGAGCGGCCTCATTTTTCCAGTTAACCATCAGGCTGGTAGTTGCCACCACAAGGCTAGGCTTGTCGGCGCGACCAGAGATTTTTTCCAGATGCAAGTGCGCCAGAGTTTGCACTGTCTTGCCCAAACCCATGTCATCGGCATGGATGCCAGCCAGACCATATTCGCGCAGAAATTGCAGCCAATTGAGCCCCACTTGCTGATACGGTCGCAAGGTTGTCATAAAGCCAGCCGCAGGCGGCTGATGTGTCATGCCGGAAAAATCCTGCAATTTTTTGGCCAGCATCCGCAGTTCATCGCTACCAATCCACTGTGTCGCATGCTCTTCCAGCCCGACCAAGGCGGAGGCATGATGCCGTGCCAAGCGAGGCCGATCGTCATCCAGGAACTCCAAAAGTGGCAATAACCACGCTTTGAGCCGCCCAGCCGGCACAGGCAGAATACGGCGCGCATCAATCGCTATCGGAATGCTGGCGTCATCTTCCAGCGCCCGCACCGTGGCTAAAAACTTGGGCTGCTCATGCAACAAACGCAAGAGCGGCGGCACAAGGCTTACCCGTTCACTGCCGACCATCACGCCCAGATCAAGATCAAACCAATCACTACCGGCTTCTTCTACGCCGACAAACCACTCATCTGCCGCCGTCAAGTGAAAGGGAAAGTCTTCCGCCAAGGTGACGGCTATACCAGCTTGCTCCAGTGCGTCCATGCCCGTATCAAGAAAGGACATCCAGCCTTCCGCATCGCTACGGCCTGGCATGAGGCAATCATCAAGCTCTGCGGCCTGATAACCCGGCAAGCGTTGCCGATAGCTTTCAAAACCCAGCGCTTGTAAAGACGCCCAGACCTCGCCTTCGGCTTCCAGGTCACGCAGCAGCGTTTCCCATTGACCCTCCGCTTTTTGTCGCCGCATCATCGGCGCGGGACGTTCACTCCCCACCACGCTGACGCCTTCCGGATACCGGAACTGCAAGGTAGCAATCGCATGCGTCTCAAGTGCACCCTTCGTCGCAAAGCTGCGAAACTGCCTTGCGGTCAGGGTTAAATACGCCGTGGGTTTGCCCGCAGCGATACTGTCAGGCGCATCGGGCAGAGGCAAACTGACGCCCTTTTGCTGCGCAATACGCGCCAGTTGCTGACGCACTAACGGCGCATCGGCCTCATTCAGCGGCGGTGCGGTCAGTAATTTTTTCAGTAGCGTTTCCGGTAGAGCAGAATGCAACTCGCCGAGCTGGAAATTTGCAGGATCAAAATAAAACAAAGGCCAGGTGGAAATAACTTCCAAAGGTTCAGGCAAACGCACGCACGCTTGCTGCAACCCCGCCAGATTGCGTTCCCAGCCAATGACCAAAGGCTGTGGCTGGCCCTGCTGTATAGGCTGATCCAGTGCGCCATCTGGATACAACCTACCGGTACGCAAGGCTTGGCGCAACAATAACGCACCCGTCTCGCCGGTGAGCTCAACATCATCTTGATAGTGAAATGTAGTTCCTGCCTGTAGCGCAATAAACAGCCGCAACGGAGGCACATCATCATCAAGAATAAACTCGCGATGGCTGCGCATGCTTCCTAAATCATAGGGTTGCGGTTGATAAATGACGGGCTTGCCCAGTCCGCCGGTTTTAGTCTGCCGACTTTTGCCCAATGCCAACCGCATCGACTGCCCTCGCCGCAGTAAATACACCACGCGTTGCGGCAGCGCTTTTTTGCTCGGCGCAGGGGCCTCCACCACCGGCGGGGTATCGTCCAGCTCATCCAGCCACTCCAGGGCAGCAGTGCTCGGCTCGGGAAATGCTTCTGCGCCGGGCAGCCCCCCCCCTTCAGGCTGTACCAATCCCGCCTGCTGGTAATACACCCACAGCGCTGCTACAGCATGTTTGCAGTCCATGCCCACCGGGCAAGAGCAATCGTTATCTACACCCCGAATAGTGCCGGTTGGCGTCAGTGATAGCCACAAATCCACCTGATACGGCGGCTGAATACTGCCCTGCACGCTGGCTTCCACATGGATTTCCAGTGGATCTCGTTCAACGGAAAGAAGCGAGACGCGCCCCTCTGTTGCATATGCCAAACCACGTTGTACTGTGGCAGAACCGTACTCATTATCCAGTTCGGCCAGATAATCAGTGCTTTCCGAGAGAGTGTTTGGCATAAATGAAATCTTCTAAAAAGGGCTTGGAAGATACCACACAGAATACCTCGCCGTCCCGCCAGCACCGACTTTTCGAGCGATATTCAGCACATAGGCATTATGTGCCCTGTGGAAATACCACTCCGCGAGAACAATGGCAGCCCGCTATGCATTGCAAGTCACGAAAAAATCACGCAAGAGAAATCCACCTACTGCGCAGTACAACAATCGAAAAGCTTGACATTTTTTTGGCTTTTCCATGGCTTTCAATCAGAAATTAAGCCTACTATATCCAGTAGGAGTCCTGTTACTCATCACAAGATTATTTTTTAACTATATGTTTTATATAAATTTTAATTTTTCGCTTTGCCGTTGAAAATTTATTCCTTTGCTGTTTAAAAAACCTACGGTATGCTCCCCAAGGCACACACTAAAAACACAAAAAATAAATTTGAGCGCTCTTTTTTCATCACTCTTTTCACCTCTTTCCAGCCCACGCTACATTCTCATTTCATCGGGAGACAACATGACAGACAACAACCAAACAGATCAGCAATTTGCACCCGCATCCGCAGTGATTGAACACACCGGACAAATGGGCCTGCCTTTGCCACAAGAAATATCCGGTGAAGTCCTCATCGAAAAATACGCCAAAGGCAACGAGCGCACCGTGCATGATGTTCGTGCACGGGTTGCGCGCGCACTCGCTGCCGTTGAAACCGAAGACAAACGCGCCCATTGGGAAGCGCGTTTTCTCGAAGCACAGGAAAGCGGCTTTGTTCCTGCCGGACGCATCAACTCGGCCGCCGGTACCGATCTTTGCGCCACGCTGATCAACTGCTTTGTGCAGCC
>JAUSQB010000217.1 GCA_030652715.1 Rugosibacter sp. | reverse complement strand
GCAGTTGGAAATGCACACCATGGCGTCCGCACAATGGGCATTCACCATGTATTCCACCGAATCGGCAATCAGCTCGCGGCTCGGCAGTGAATACAACATGCCGCCGTGGCCCATGGCAATGCCGTCATCCACCGCGATGGTGTTGAATTCTTTGGCTACACCACCTGCCGCTTCGATTTCCCGTGCAACCATTTGTCCCAGATCTTTCAGATGCACATGGCCGGGCACGAATTGAGTGAAGGAATTGACTACGGCGATAATGGGTTTGCCAAAGTCGCCATCCTTCATGCCGGTAGCACGCCACAGGGCGCGGGCACCGGCCATATTGCGGCCGTGGGTGGATGTACGTGAGCGATAAGCTGGCATGATGATCTCCGGAAGGGGCGTGGCGCGACAGAGCGTCGCGCGCACGTTGTATCTTAGTGTGACTTAGAATAAGAATTCTAGCCCAAGCCCACCCATAAGCCCATGTTGATCCATCCCCAGTTTGATCCTGTTGCTCTTCACCTTGGCCCGCTGGCTGTGCGCTGGTACGGTTTGATGTATCTGGCCGGGTTCATGGCCTTTCTGTGGCTGGGCAAGGCGCGCGCGCGGACACAACCCTGGCATGGCATGACGGCAGTCAATCTGGATGATTTGCTGTTCTATGGCGTACTCGGCGTGGTGCTCGGCGGACGATTGGGCCAAGTGATTTTTTATGACCCCGGCTATTACCTGGCGCATCCGCTGGACATTCTCGCGGTGTGGAAAGGTGGCATGAGTTTTCACGGGGGATTTTTAGGCGTGCTGGTGGCCATGTTTGTGTGGGGACGAAAGCACGGCAAGACTTTTTTTCAGGTGACTGACTTCATTGCCCCGCTCATACCGCTGGGCTTAATGGCCGGGCGCATCGGCAACTTCATCAATGGCGAGCTGTGGGGGCGCGTAGCCGATGCAACGCTGCCCTGGGCGATGGTGTTCCCGCAGGTGGATAACCTGCCGCGCCATCCGTCGCCGCTGTATCAGGCCGCAGGCGAAGGCTTGCTGCTGTTTATCGTGTTGTGGATTTTTTCGGCGCGGCAACGCAGGATTGGGCGCGTGTCGGGATTTTTTCTTATTGGTTACGGTGTGCTGCGTGCTGCGGCGGAATTTTTTCGTGAGCCGGATGCGGGCATTTTCGGCTTGTCTTACACCATCAGCATGGGGCAATGGCTCAGCCTGCCGATGATTGCGGTGGGTCTGTGGTTGTGCCTGCGGAAAGTGCAGGTGACGCGCTAATGAATAAGTCGGCGCTAGTGACACGGCGACAGGAAAGCGGATGTGCATGTTTGCTTCTTCTACTAGAACAATAGCCATGCGAGGAGAATTGATGAACAATCACCCGGATTCGCAAGCCATCCTCTTGCGTGAGGATACACAGGGTGTCGCCACGCTGACTTTGAACCGGCCCGCGCAATTCAATGCCTTGTCAAAAGCTTTGCTCACCGCATTACAAACCGAACTTGCCTCGATTGCCGCCGATAAAGCGATACGTGTTGTGGTAATCACCGGCGCGGGTAAAGCATTTTGCGTCGGGCATGATCTTAAAGAAATGCGCGCCCAGCACACCAAAAAATATATGCAGGATTTATTTGGGCAATGCGGCCAGGTCATGCTGGCCATCACGCGGATGCCACAACCGGTGATTGCGCGGGTACAGGGCGTGGCAACGGCCGCAGGCTGCCAGCTAGTGGCAACGTGTGATCTTGCCATCGCAGCCGAGCAGGCGTGTTTTGCGGTGTCCGGCATCAATGTGGGTTTGTTTTGCTCGACGCCTGCAGTTGCTTTGGGCCGCGCCATGGCACGCAAAGAAGCGATGGAAATGCTGCTTACCGGCGAATTTATCGATGCTTCTGAAGCCGCCCGGCGTGGCCTGATCAATCGTGCGGTACCGGCGGAAAGTCTGGATAGCGAAGTGCAGCGGCTAATTGATTCGATAGGCGCCAAATCACCCATGGCGCTTGCCATGGGCAAGCAGTTGTTTTATCAACAACTCGACACAGGACTGGAAACCGCCTATCAGTTAGCTGCCGAGACCATGGCATGCAACATGATGACGGATGATGCAGCAGAAGGCATTGATGCCTTCATGCAAAAACGTGTACCGTCGTGGAAGGGCACTTGATTCCAAGTTGAAGAATCAGCCGAAAAGTCGGTGCTGGTGATACGCCGCACGTATAGGCTCGATGGTCAGGCTTGACTGTACGGAATTTCCAGAAAATGCGCTCTGCTTATGCCTCGGTTACCTCTAGTACCGTTCAGCGGTCGTATTGAGTTATCGGCTTGTTTTGTTATGTACGCCAACGAACAGAGAATACATCGGAAAACGACCAGAATAGACACGTCGGGTTGGACTATGTTATTTCGTAAAACCAACCCGAAATCGTAGCAAGCGGGCTATCAAGCAAACGTTGTCCGACGGCACGATTCACTTGAACTGATCCAGTCGGAGCTTGGATCAAAAGCATAAAAGGATAACTATCATGCTTTACACAATTGCAGTTGTTCTTCTTATTCTATGGCTTCTTGGACTGGTCACTTCTTATACAGTCGGCGGCTTCATCCATATTCTTCTGGTAATCGCCATCGTGGTCATCCTGCTCAGGGTCATCAGCGGGCGACGTCCTTTGTGACTATTTCGCAGGCGAGGAGGCATGCGTTCGATGTTTAGTCGCATCGCGTGATGGTGCCATCGCCCGTGTTGTACCCCTGACACTGCCCCAGCCCTCATGACCAGGCTGTTTTGTTATTAAGCCTTGCAGTATGGCATACGAGCGTTTTACCTCGGTCATTTGCGCAAATGACACGCAAATGACATGGTCTGAAACCGAACCAACAAGTCCTGCTTGACTTAAATTGGAGACATGCATCATGAAACAATTTACCGAATATTTTTCTGCAATTTTCGTAGCCGTTACACTGATTCTGCTGTACTTAAGTTGGAGACATGCGTCATGAAACAATTGATCAAGTATTTTTCTGCGGCTTTTCTGGCCGTTACGCTAACATTCGTTGTAGGCTGCGCCTCTACCTCAACACAGGAAGGAACTGGCGAATACATTGATGACAGCGTTATCACCACCAAGGTGAAGGTGGCGATGCTCAATGAGCCGACACTAAAAGTTGCCGAGATCAATGTCGAGACCTTCAGAGGTGTTGTGCAGCTAAGTGGTTTCGTCAATTCCCCAGCCGACATCAACAAGGCGGTCGACGTGGCACGCAGCGTTGCCGGTGTAAAGTCAGTCAAGAACGATATGCGGATCAAATAAGCAACGCCCAATACCACCCCCGGCCACTTGCCGACCCTTATCATTCAGCAGTGGGAGGATAGTCACATACACGGTACCCGTACCGATGGAAGCAATCGCAACGACAACACCTGAAGCGGAACATCCCGCAGGCAATCAATTGTCTGCGGACATTGAAGCAGTTACATCGCCGCACACAGATCAAGCCCCCGTGGCAAGGCACGGCTTGGCACTGACCATACTCGCTACGGTCGCTATGGTCTTCGCGCTGAAATGGGCGCAGAGCTTTGTCATTTCTCTTCTGCTCGGGGTTCTTTTTGCCTACACTTTGAACCCACTCGTCGTGCGGCTCGAGCGAATCAGGGTCCCGCGCGTGCTGGGCACCGGTCTTGTGATGGTGGGCGTCGTGTGCGCGCTCGTCCTGGGGGCTTACTCGTTGCGTGGGCAAATACAGACGCTAATTGATCAGTTGCCCGAAGCAGCAGGCAAGTTGTCGGTCGGCCTTGCCAGTATGCGCAACGGTCAGGCCAGTACCATGCAAAAAATGCAAACCGCTGCGAACCAGATCGAGAAGGCGGCTGGCGTGGTGTCGATGTCAAAACAGTCAGCAACACGTGTCGTCATTGATCAACCTGGCTTCAAACTCGGCGACTTCCTTTGGTCGAACTCCGTGAGGGCCGCAGTGCTGATCGGTCAGGCAGTCATAGTGCTTTTCCTGACGTTCTTTCTTTTGCTGTCTGGTGACACGTACAAGAGAAAGCTGGTACGGCTCACGGGCCCTTCGTTGTCGAAAAAAAAGATCACTGTGCGTATTCTTGATGACATCAATGAATCCATCCAGCGTTACATGTTCATGCTTTTGGTGACCAACGTATTGGTGGGGCTGCTCACCTGGATATCGTTGCGCTGGGTCGGTGTGGAGAGCGCTGGTGCCTGGGCAGTAGCCGCAGGCCTGCTTCACATTATTCCGTATTTCGGTCCGACCGTCACCGCCGCCGGTATCGGCATGGCGGCTTTCATACAGTTCGGCACCTTGTCGATGGCATTGCTGGCTGCCGGGGCTTCGCTAGTGATCGCCACGGTCATCGGGTACTTTGTTACCACCTGGATGACGGGCAGGATCGCCAAGATGAACACGGCAGCGGTGTTCATTTCGCTGCTGTTTGGGGCATGGCTCTGGGGCGTCTGGGGTATGTTATTGAGCATTCCAATTATTGTCATCGCCAAAGTGGTTGCTCAGCATGTGGAGCAACTTGAGGCAGTGGCTGAGTTGCTAGGGGATTAGGTGATGCCTCGCTTAATGCGATGTACAGCGTTGAGATTTGATTTTCTGGAAAGGAGCCTCTGAATTGAATGCTGGAACGAAGCTCACCGGATTTTTTCGACAGTGGAAGATGCGATTTCGCGATAACGGGTGGTCACCGATTTCACCCGGTGAAGAGCTCCCGCTGCGATCAGAGTTGTTCAGCGCTGACCAGATGGAGCAGCATGGCAGATCTCTAGCAGCTTCGCACAAGCTGGCGCAGGGACACGCGCCGGACCAGCTCTTAGCGCGACTGGCAGCGAATGAAAGTGTGCTGGTTGAAGTGTGCAACCTGTTGAAGAGGGCAGTCACCGCGAAGCGCCGGATCATGCCGGCCGGAGAATGGCTGCTCGACAACTT
>JAUSQB010000216.1 GCA_030652715.1 Rugosibacter sp. | reverse complement strand
GCGCTGCTTGATGCGCTGCTGGCAAGTGGCGTCAAAGGGCTGACGGTAATTTCAAACAATGCTGGCATCGAAGGGTTTGGCCTGGGCAAATTGCTCGAATCTCGCCAGATCAAAAAAATGATCGCCAGCTACGTGGGCGAGAACAAGGAATTCGAGCGCCAGTATTTGTCCGGCGAACTGGAAGTGGAACTGACGCCGCAAGGCACGCTGGCCGAGAAATTGCGCGCCGGCGGTGCAGGGATCCCGGCCTTTTTCACCAAGACGGGTGTGGGCACGCTGGTAGCAGAAGGCAAGGAACTGCGCGATTTTGATGGGGAGACCTATGTACTGGAACGCAGCCTGGTGCCCGAGATCGCTCTGATCAAGGCACACGTGGCGGATAAAGCCGGTAATTTGCAGTTTCGTCTGACTGCGCGCAACTTCAATCCGGTTGTGGCGATGGCTGGCAAGCTATGCATAGTGGAAGTCGAGCACATTGTCGAGACGGGGGCGCTGGATCCGGATCAAATTCATCTGCCGGGAATTTATGTGCATCGCATAGTGCATAACCCGAATCCTGAAAAGCGCATCGAAAGAATCATGCTCAGAGACATGGTGGAGAACTGATCATGGCATGGACGCACGACCAAATGGCAGCGCGCGCTGCGCAGGAATTGCAGGATGGCTTCTATGTCAATCTGGGCATTGGTTTGCCGACGCTGGTCGCCAACCATGTGCCCGATCACATGGAAGTGTGGCTGCAAAGCGAGAACGGCATGCTGGGCATCGGCCCTTTTCCTACCAAGGATGAAGTGGATGCGGACTTGATCAATGCAGGCAAGCAAACGGTAACCACCTTGCCCGGCTCATCGGTTTTCGGCAGCGAAGAAAGCTTTGCCATGATTCGTGGCGGCAAAGTGAACTTGAGCATTCTTGGGGCCATGCAAGTCAGCGAACACGGCGATCTGGCGAACTGGATGATTCCCGGCAAGATGGTCAAGGGCATGGGCGGTGCGATGGACCTGGTGGCCGGCGTCAAGCGCGTGGTGGTGTTAATGGAACATGTCGTCAAAAAGAAGGATGGCAGCGAAGACTTGAAAATTCTGCCCACCTGCACCCTGCCGCTGACAGGCAAGGCGGTCGTTAATCGCATCATCACTGATTTGGCGGTGATGGATGTCACGCCAGCAGGGCTGAAAGTCGTTGATCTGGCGCCCGGCGTGACGATGGAACAGCTCCAGGCGAAGACGGGTGTGAAGCTGCAATAGGTTGGTTTTAAGCCTGCTCGTACAGATGGGAGCATGCGTCACTTCACTGCTCACAAAAAAGTCGGCTCCGGTGAGACGGCGGTAACTGTGAGGCATCCACTAATCGGCTTGTCAAAATCCTGCGCTATACCGACGAAACCTGGCGTCGATCAGTATTCACCGATGATCTTGTCTACTGCGGGTTTTATTTTTGCGCGGTCAGTTGTGCTCAGCGTAGCGACAGGCGCCTTGAGTCTGGCGGTATCGATGGCGAAGATTTCGTCGGTGGACAGAACAAATTGCCCTTGACCGGCAACATCAATCAACGGGGCCATGATTTCTACAGGCTGAGCATTGGCGCGTAGTGGAATGACGACAGCCGCACCCGTTTTTCTCGTGATGTGGTCGTTTTGAACAGAGACGAGATACGGTATTTCGACCTTCCTTGTCCCCGGATTGGGATAGATGTCAAATTGCGCCAAGGCTTAGATTCGATCAAACTCAGCGCCAGCTAACCCGGTAGCGGCGATGTCCATGCCATGCGCCGCCAGCGCTTTGGCGTTACGCTCTGCCCAAGTGCGATGCTCAAGTTCTTCGAGCATGCGGGCAAGCAATTGCTCAGCCTGCGCTGAAAAATTGATCTGCTGCTTGTAAGGTTCAAGGCGATCCAGCAGGCTTTGATTGATCGACAACGATAGACGACCTTTCTTGGCGTTCGCGTCGTAACAGGTTTGCATGGCGAATCAACTTATAAAGACCGGGATGCGCACAATCATACACATCTTTATGTCCTCGTCAAGTCAGTGCAGGACGCGCCCGGCGGGTGGAAACAGCTCGTTAATGATTTCCGGCCCGAAGCGGTATTCATGACCGCAGATTTCGTCTGCAATGGAAATCTCTTGTGCGTCAGCCAGCATGTCAACGATTTCATCGCGCCCCATGGTGAGGAGCAGGTTGCGAATTTTTTCCTCGTCGCGTGGGCAATGCCAAGTCACTGTACGCGCAGGATAAAGACGAATGTTTTCCTGACTAAACAGGCGCGTAAGCAGGGTTTCTGCAGGCAGGGAGAGCTCGCTGGTTGTGACGGTACTGGCGAGTTGTTCGATGCGATTCCAGCCGTCTGCATCGCGCAAATCAGCATCAGGCAGTTTTTGCAAAAACAGCCCGCAGGCGGTTTCATTGTCCGCCGCTAGCCACAGGCGGGAGGAGAGCTGTTCGGATTGGGTGAGGTAATGCTCAAAAATCGCGGCCATCGTTTCGCCGTCGTTCGGCACCAGGCTTTGGTAAGGCTCGGCATTCGCTGTTTGCAGCGTGAGCATGAGCTGGCCATCGCCGAGCAGCTCTTTGGCTGAAAAAGTCGGTGCTGGTGATACGGCGGCTTCTTGATTTGCAGGTTCTAAGGTACTGCGTGCCATGCCACGCAGGCGCAGTTGTTCGTCGCAATCCATCACCAGCAGCGATACGGGCCCTGTGCCCTGCAGCTGAAATCGCACGCGGCCAGGTGTTTTCAGATTGCTGCCTATGATGGTGGTGACAGCGGCCAGCTCGCCTAACAGGTTGCATGCGGCCGGGGCGTAATCGCGCACAGCGCACAGCGAGCGCCAGGCAGGCCCGAGCTGGACGAGGCTGCCGCGAATGTCGAGGTCTTCAAATAGAAAGCGATGAATGGTATCCATACAGGTTTAGCGCACGAAGCTGTCAAACAGGGTGGGGTCAAACCCGACCAGTAGCTGGCCTGCGTCATTTTCAACCAGCGGACGGCGAATCACGCTGGGGTTTTCCAGCATCAGGGCGACGGCTTGACCTTGCGTGGCAATGGCTTGTTGTTCGGGGCTGAGCTTGCGCCAGGTGGTGCCCTTGGTGTTGATCAGCGTTTGCCAGCCGAGCGCGCGACACCAAAGCACGAGTTTTTC
>JAUSQB010000214.1 GCA_030652715.1 Rugosibacter sp. | reverse complement strand
GCCCAGGCCGGCGTGCGCTATTCGCTACAAAACCCGCATGCCTATGTAGACAGCAACCTGACTGGCTTCGTGAACATCCTCGAAGGTTGCCGCTATGCCAAGGTTGAGCATCTGGTGTACGCCAGCAGCTCCAGCGTGTATGGCGGCAACACCAAAATGCCGTTTAGCGAATCTGATTCAGTAGACCATCCGGTGAGCCTGTATGCCGCCACCAAAAAAGCCAACGAGCTGATGGCCCACACCTACAGCCACCTGTTTGGCATACCCGCTACCGGGCTGCGTTTCTTCACCGTGTATGGCCCCTGGGGTCGTCCCGACATGGCGCTGTTTTTATTCACCAAGGCGATCCTCGAAGGGCGGCCGATTGATGTGTTCAACCACGGCAAAATGCAGCGCGATTTCACTTATATCGACGACATTGTTGAAGGTGTGATCCGCGTCTGTGACCGCCCGCCCGTCGCCAACCCGGCCTTCGACAAGCAGCAGCCCGACCCCGCCACCAGTTGGGCGCCTTACCGCGTGTTCAACATCGGCAACCATGATCCCGTCGAACTCATGGCCTACATCACTACACTGGAAAGCGCGCTGGGCAAAACCGCACAGAAAAACTTCTTGCCCATGCAAGACGGCGACGTGCCCGCCACCTCGGCCGACACCAGCGCTTTACAAGCTGCCACCGGCTTTGCACCCGCCACCAGCGTGCAGCAAGGCATTGCGCGCTTTGTGGATTGGTATCGCGAGTATTACGGTGTTTGAAATCCTGTAAAAGTGTCCGCCTGACATCCAGTGGCTTAAATACTGAAAACCATGCTTTGCCGTAAAACGATGCCTCGATGCTTGATTGAAAGACAGCGTGATGCAAACGACACTCACCATCGAAAACACCGTGGCTAGCCAACTCAAAAAGCACACAAACCAAATACAGCCTGGCAAAGAACCAGATAAGAATTTAACCCCCTGGTTGTAAAAGTAGTAAATTACTACCAGTAGTAATTAATGGAGAAATTCATGGAACTTGCACGCGTCACGGCCAAAGGCCAGGCAACGATTCCCAAGCGAATCAGGGAAGCCGCGCATATTGTGGAAGGCGATATGCTGGCGTTCGAACTGGATAGCAACAACCGGATCATCATCAAGCGCATCGACTCGCCCATTGATGCCGAGTTATCGGCAGTACAAGAGACTTTGTCTGAATGGAGCTCGCTACAGGATGAGGAGGCCTGGCGTGGCCTTTAAGGCGTTTGATGTAGTCGCCGTTCCTTTTCCCTTCACGGATCGTGATGCAATCAAGCGCCGCCCTGCATTGGTGATTTCCAATGAGCAATTCAACCAGCAGCACAATCAAGTTGTTTTGGCGATGATCACCTCAGCCACGGATACTGTCTGGCCAAGCGATGTTTCATTCACGCATTGGAAAGAGGCCGGGCTAAACGTGGCTTGTCACTTTCGTTTGAAATTATTCACGCTGGATCAAGCCCTGGTGGTGAAGACCATTGGGCATTTATCATCACAGGACATTATCTCCGTGCGGGCTGTCCTGACTCGGTATGTCGATATCGTCGATACTGGCAGCCTGCCAAACACCCAGCCCGGGGCACTGTATCGGTGAACTCGCTCTCGCAGTAAGCAACTTGCCAAGAAAGGTATCATGAACAGCAACCCCATCATCGCCATTGTCGGTCTCGGTTATGTTGGCCTGCCGCTGGCCGTTGAATTCGGCAAGCACTTTCAAACCATCGGCTTCGATTTATCCGCCACCAAGATCGCCGCCTACAACGAATTCCATGATCCAACCGGTGAAGTATCAATCGACAACCTGCGCGCAGCCGTAAAACTCGAATGCACGACTGATCCGCGCCGTCTCGCCAGCGCCGACTTTTTCATCGTTGCCGTGCCCACGCCGGTGGACGCCGCACATCAGCCGGATTTCGGCCCGCTGATTGGTGCTTCTACCACTGTCGGCCAGCACATGAAGCATGGTGCGGTGGTTATCTTTGAGTCAACCGTCTACCCCGGTGCCACCGAAGAAGTCTGCATCCCTGTATTGGAAAAACATTCCGGCATGCAATGGCGAACGGACTTTCACGTTGGCTACAGCCCCGAGCGCATCAACCCCGGCGACAAGGAACACACACTCACCAGAATCATCAAGGTTGTTTCGGGAGATGATGCAGCCACGCTCGAAAAAGTCGCGCAGCTTTACGAATCGGTGATTACCGCTGGCGTGCATCGCGCCTCATCCATCAAGGTAGCCGAAGCCGCCAAAGTCATTGAGAACACCCAGCGCGATCTCAACATCGCGCTGATGAACGAGCT
>JAUSQB010000206.1 GCA_030652715.1 Rugosibacter sp. | reverse complement strand
GCATTGAGTGGATCGCCGGCATCATCAATGGCACGACCAATTTCATTCTGTCAGAAATGCGCGACAAGGGTCTCTCGTTTGCCGAAGCGCTGGAAGACGCCAAGCGCCTGGGTTACGCTGAAGCCGACCCCACGTTTGATGTCGAAGGCATTGATGCCGCACACAAAATCACCATCCTCTCTGCGCTGGCCTTTGGTATTCCGATGCAGTTTGACCGCGCGCATATCGAGGGCATCAGCCAGCTGGAAGCGGAAGACATTCGCTATGCCGAGCAGCTAGGTTACCGCATCAAACTATTAGGTCTTACCCGCCGCCGCCCCAATGGCGTGGAATTGCGCGTGCATCCGACGCTGATCCCGGCCAAGCGGCTCATTGCCAATGTCGAAGGCGTCATGAATGCAATTCTGGTGCAGGGCGATGCTGTCGGCGCCACCCTGTATTATGGCCGTGGCGCAGGTGCTGAACCGACCGCTTCGGCAGTCATTGCTGACCTTGTGGACGTAACCCGCATGCACACGGCTGACCCGGAACACCGCGTGCCGCACCTCGCATTCCAACCCGGCGCCGTGCAAGATACCCTAGTGTTACCGTTATCTGAAATTGAAACCAGCTACTATCTGCGCCTGCGCGTGGAAGACAAGTCTGGTGCGCTGGCGGACATCACGCGGATTCTGGCTGACCAAGCCATCTCGATAGACGCCATGATCCAGCGTGAGCCCAATGAAGGAGAAGCACAAACAGATATCATTATCCTGACCCACGTGACAGTCGAAAAAAACATCGACGCTGCCATTGCGAAAATCGAAGCATTGCCCGTAGTAAAGAAAAAGGTGATACGCCTGCGCATGGAAGCGCTGAGCTGATCTGTCAGGTAATCAACCGCATGTAAATACCTCATTGATGGCATCAATGAAACGCATCAACAAATTGAATGTGTTGCACACCTGAATTTAGCGCTATGATTCTATTTTTGCATCTGCACCCAGAATATTGTAACGGCTCCGAGCTATTGAATAGTCTCGGATATTTCACTTCCAGGAGGAATCAAAATGGTAGGAGTAACTGAACTAGGTTATTTGGGCTTTGGCGTTTCAAATATGGATGCTTGGCGTGAATACGCCAGCAAAGTCATGGGGCTGGAGGTTTTTGACGAAGGTGAGAAAGATCGCTTCTACATCCGCATGGATTACCAGCATCACCGCATTACCGTGCATAACAGCGGTACGGACGATCTGGATTATGCTGGCTGGCGTGTTGCCGGTCCGGAAGAGTTTGATCAAATGATGCGCCAGCTGGATGCTGTGGGCGTCAAATATACGCGTGGCACCGAAGCCGATTGCAAAGAGCGCAGTGTGCTTGATCTGATTAAGTTTCTTGACCCAGGTGACAACCCTACCGAGATTTATCACGGCCCGCGCATCGACTATCACAAGCCATTCCATCCCGGTCGCGGTATGCATGGCCGCTTCTTGACCGGGCAACAAGGCCTGGGGCATATTATTCTGCGTCAAGCTGACACCCAAAAAGCGTATCGCTTTTACACCGATATTCTGGGCATGCGCGGTTCGGTTGAGTACCATTTGGCAATCCCGCAAATCGGCATTACGGCCAAACCCATTTTTCTGCACTGCAATGATCGCGATCACTCTGTTGCCTTCCTGGGTGGCCCGGCTGAGAAACGTATTAACCACCTCATGCTGGAAGTGGATAACATCGACGACATTGGACAAACACACGATATCGTGCGTGACTTGGAAATCCCTGTCACAGTCAAGCTTGGAAAACATGCCAACGACCAAATGTTCACTTTCTACTCGGTGAATCCTTCCGGCTGGCTATTTGAGTACGGCGGCGTTGGCCGTACCGCCTCCCACCAGTCGGAGTACTATGAATACGATATGTGGGGCCACGACAATGATGCCCCCGGCTATGGGTTGGATCTCAGATTGCGCTACGACTGGGCCAACTTTCTGAAAAAATGAGTGTGTAAAATAAGCGTTTATTCGCCGTAAAACTAAAAAAGCCGGGTAACACCGGCTTTTTTTATCTACTTCGTCATCCTGACCACCATGAAATACATCTCGACACGTGGCGTATCTGCCAAGCAGCTAAGTAACCCCTCATTTTCTGACATCCTGCTGGGCGGGCTCGCTCCCGATGGCGGGCTGTATCTGCCAGAGCACTATCCGCAAGTGGCCGACCGGCTGAACGAGTGGCGCTCGCTTGACTATGCCGAACTTGCCTTTCGCATCCTCAGCCTGTTTATCGATGACATTCCGGCAGCAGATTTACGCGCTATCTGCAAAAAAACCTACACTGCCGAGACTTATCGCTATTGCCGTCCAGGCCGCCATGCGGCAGACATTGTTCCGCTCACCTCGCTGACGCCAGATTTTCACTTGCTGGAATTGTCCAATGGGCCAACCCTGGCCTTCAAGGATATGGCCATGCAACTTCTTGGCAATTTGTTTGAGTATGTTCTGGACAAACGGGGCGAGACAATCAACATTCTTGGCGCAACGTCGGGCGATACGGGTTCAGCAGCCGAATACGCCATGCTGGGCAAGCACAATGTGCGCGTCTTCATGCTCTCGCCAAGCGGCAAAATGAGCACCTTTCAGCGCGCGCAGATGTATTCGCTCAATGAACCGAACATTTTCAATATTGCTGTAGAAGGCATGTTTGACGATGCACAAGATATCGTCAAAGCCGTCTCGAATGATGCCGAATTCAAGGCCCGCTACAAAATCGGCGCAGTCAATTCAATCAACTGGGC
>JAUSQB010000205.1 GCA_030652715.1 Rugosibacter sp. | reverse complement strand
GAAGGTTCGAATCCTTTCACCCCGACCAATTCCCTTTTGAAAAGGGTTGTTTTGTCTAGCCCTTTCCGCCCTTTCCGCCCGTAGCTCATCTGGATAGAGCACCGGCCTTCTAAGCCGGGGGTAACAGGTTCGAGTCCTGTCGGGCGGACCATCTTCATTTTTACTTGTCGGCCGGAAATTGCCGGAAAGAATCGCTGCTTTTCCCTCCTGAAAATTTCCCGAAAAGTCGGCGCGGATGAAACAACTGCACAGCAAGAAGGGTCAGGAAAGAACCCTGACCGCGTAGCTAGGGATTACGCCACAAGGTGGTCGCGCAAAAAACGCTCAGCTTTGCAGAACTGAGATTCCGCTTCGCGGGCAGTTCTCCTCGCCGTAGCGGATGGTGATACGCCGCAAAGCTTTGAATCCGACCGCCGGAATGCCGCTTCACTCGGAAGTCCTTGCGGGAGGCGGTAGCAATAGGGCGGTGTAGTGGTGTCCTATTCCAACGCTTCGCTATGCAAACTCTCGCAATGCGCCAAATCAAACCCTGTGGTTGTGGGCAGTTGTTTAGCCAAGCCACGAAGGGCGGTACGCAGCCCTTCTTCCAGAACCGGGTGATAAAAAGGCATGCGCAGTATTTCGTGGACGGTGAGCGCTTGATCAATCGCTAATGCCAGAAGATGGGCCATATGCTCGGCAGCGGGTGCACACATTTCTGCCCCCAGCAGACGACCCTCTTGTGCGCTGGCATACAGGCGGATTAGTCCGGTATTGCGCTGGCCCGCCATCGCGCGGCCTTGATGGCCGAAATCCACTTCACTGGTAATGCAGGTGGCAATATCCAGCGCACTAAAGCGAGCACCGACCATGGCGATGCCCGGTTCGGCAAAAACAATTGCCAGCGGCGTGCGGCGTGCATAGCAAGTGACTTTTGGCTGCGTGGCATTGATGCCGGCGATATGGCCATCATCAGCGGCTTCGTGGAGCAGGGGCATATCGGCATTCGCATCACCCGCAAGAAACATCGGCAGATCGGCAATTTGCAGGGTTGTTCGATTGACTTCTGGCATGCCTTTGTCATTAAGCGTTACGCCTAGAGTTTCCAGTCCCAGATCATCGATGTTGGGACGGCGGCCGAGTGCAACCAACACCTGTTCAACTTCAACCTCATGATTGCCGGAGCGCACACGCACACCGGAGATTGTGGCGGTGAGTTCCGCATCCGCGTCAAGATGCATCGCAAATTCATGACCAAGAGCTTCTTGCGCGATCGTATTGACTTGGGGGTCGGTCAGGCCCGCAATCAGCGGGTTGCGACTAAAGGCTGTGACATTGACGCCTAGCCGGGAGAGGGCTTGAGCAAGTTCCACACCCAGCGGCCCCAGCCCCACCACTGCCATGCGGTCCGGCAGAATGGTTTGCTCGAAGAGCGTATCGGTTGTTTGTATCCGATCCCCAAGTGCGCGCCAAGGCGCAGGTACCAAAGGGCGTGAGCCGGTAGCAATGATAATGTGGCGGGCGATGATCTCTGTGCCATTCACTTGCAGCCGGTTGGGCCCCAAGAGGCGTGCACGACCCGTTATGGCACGCACGCCCAGCGCTTCGGTGGCGTTCAGCGTACTGGCGACGAAGGCATCGCGCAGCCGACGCACGCGGCGCAATACGGCGCTACGATCTACCGTGAGTTGATCTGTGCCCCGAATGCCGAATTCTTCAAATGTGGTGCGATGATGAAACGCGTTTGCCGCCTCTATCAACAGCTTGGAGGGCATGCAGCCGACACGGGCACACGTCGTGCCCCAGGGGCCATCATTAATGATGACTATATTCTGTGTGCGTTTTCTGACTTCACTCAACGCGGCTAAACCGGCACTTCCCGCGCCGATAATGGCGACATCCACTATTTCTGTCATGAAGGTTCCTTTCGTGGCGTGGCTTTAAAAATAGTGTCTGCAGCGTTGCTGCTACTGTACGATGCAGAAACATCGTCCCCAGCTTACAATGAAGCGCATGAGCAAAACAATGTTCTGCTCTTTTCCCACGCCGACACTGAATAAAAAATCTTATGGGTTATCGACTCTCAAAAATCTACACTCGCACGGGTGACGCAGGCACCACAGGCTTGGGCGATGGTTCCCGCAGCCCCAAGCATTCCACGCGTATCGCCGCTCTGGGGGATGTGGATGAAACCAATTCGTTGATCGGTGTCATCCTTTGTGAAGCGCTGCCTGAGGATGTGCGCACGCTACTCATCGGCATTCAGCACGATTTGTTCGATCTGGGCGGCGAGTTGTCAATTCCTGGGGCCACCTTGCTTAAAAGCACCCAGCCTGTGCAACTGGAAGCCGCGATTGATCATTACAACGAAGCCTTGCAACCGCTCAAGGAATTTATTCTGCCCGGCGGCACGCGGGCCGCGGCGCTCACCCATCTGGCGCGTACGGTGTGCCGCCGTGCCGAACGTGCGGTTGTGGCATTAGCGGCCACCGAACCGGTGTCTGATTGCGGGCGGCAATATCTTAATCGGCTCTCTGACTTGTTATTCGTCCTTGGCCGCTGGTTGAATCATGTGGCAGGTAGTGGCGATGTGCTGTGGCAAAAGGGTAAAAACGCCTGAGAAGTTATGCGCAGCGGTATCTAGTCGGACGGCGCTGGGCGCACAGCACCATGTTCGCGTTTGGCGAGCAGCGTGTTGCATTGACCAAAGTATTTTTACCAGCGGTCTTGGTTTTTCTAATACGCTATTCGTTCAGACGGCTGTTCAATTTATCGAACAAAGGTTTTCTATAAAGAATGATTTAAGGAGAAAAAATGACCCCACGCCTTGCAGCCATACTGGGCGCCCTAACTGCCGATGCCGCCACGCTTGGCCTGCACTGGCTATATGATGCAGAACGGCTAAAAGCTCTGCAACAACAGAGGCCGCTGGCATTTCGTGCGCCAGACCCGGCAAACTATCAGGGTGTGATGGGTTTTTTTGCACACGCCGATAAGCGGGTGGGCGACTTATCTTTTTATGGTGAGTCTTGCCGCCTGATGTTGGTGCACCTGGCCAAAACCGGCGGCAAGTTTGAGCGCCAGGTATTTCAACAGGAATGGCTCGCCGCCTTTGGCCCCGGCGGTCATTGGGTCGGATATGCCGACCGCCCCACCCGCCTCACTGTCGTGCGCCTGTTAGGCTATGCCAAGCCCGAAGATTATCCGGCCATAACGGGTGCCGATGACGATCAATTACCTGCGCTGGAATGCGTCCCGGCAATCGTGGCGAGTCAGCGTGCCGGTTATGCGCGATCGCGAGATGAACTCATCGGCACCGTGCAACAAGCCCTTGCTGTTACCCACGATCACCCGCAAGCACGCGATGCGGCCAATGTTGCGGCCATTGCACTCGATGAAGTGCTGGGCGGGACCCCGCTACCCCAGGCACTTGCGCGTGCGGCACAAGCGGCAGGCGAGCTTTTGCAACCCTTGCTCACCGAAGCGCTTGCTCTGCCGGTGCTGGATGCCCCGGCCGCCGCTGCGCGCTTTGGCATGCCGTGCCATTTGCATCAAGGCCTGCCGCTGTTGTTTCACATTGCTCATCGTGCCAGTGGTTTTCGCCAAGCCGTCGAAGCCAATATTCTCGCCGGGGGGGATAGTTGCGGCCGCTCGCTGATGCTGGGTGCGCTGACGGCAGCACATGATGCTGTGCGTATGCAGAAAGAGCCATCGCCCGCTCTGGGAATTCCTCTCACCTGGCTCAGTCAATTAACCAGAATTGCTGAAGTTGTTAATCAGGCTGAACGTATTACTGCTGCATAGCATGGCTTTCCAGGCGTAGAAAAAGCGGATGAATTTTGAATTCATCCGCTTTCTTTTTATGTTGCTTCTTTTATACCGACCGTTGCCACAACATCGCATGCGTGACGATGTATTGATATTTACGATGGTGTTCGCGAATCACCAGCGGTACTTCTTCTTCACGGCGCAATACAAAGCCTTCTTGCGTGAAAAATTCGCGCAGGGCATCGGCGGTTTTGACTGCATGGCCCGCTTTTTCATAGCCCCCGAGCCATGCCCCGTGGGGCGTGAATTGCTCAAGCCAGCTATAGGGTGAAAACAGTGCCACCAAGCCACCCACTTTAACCAGGCCGCGTGGCCCGCCCAGTCGGCCCAGCAGTGATTTCGGGCTGG
This sequence comes from Rugosibacter sp., assembly GCA_030652715.1. Classification (GTDB taxonomy): domain Bacteria; phylum Pseudomonadota; class Gammaproteobacteria; order Burkholderiales; family Rhodocyclaceae; genus Rugosibacter. The sequence goes on along the minus strand of JAUSQB010000205.1, from coordinate 2,469 downwards.
GCAAGCGGCACAGCAGATTGGCCATCAGCACGGCATCAAAATCCACGTAGTCGGCAGGCAGTGAGCAAGCGTCCGCCTGGCGAAAAGCCACGCGGTGCCGATCAATAGCAGGGTTTACATGCGCCGTGAGCTGTGTGCCAAGCTCGCCTTCATCCTTGCGGAAATAATCAAGGCGGCCATCACGTCGCAAGGCTTCAGCGGTATCGATAAAAGCGCGCGAAAGATCAACGCCGATCACTTCGTGATAGCTGCGTGCCAGCTCGAAACTTGCGCGGCCGACAGCGCAACCGACTTCCAGCGCACGTTGAGTGTCGGCACCGAATTCTGCCGCGCCATCAAGCAGCCATTGTGCACAGCGCAGCGGAAATTCTGTCGCTGCCTGTGGGCCAAAAACATGCGGCATTTGATCGGCCTGGCTGCCATAGTGCAACAGCATGTAGTCATTCACCATCTGCCGGTCTTCATATACCTGATGCGCTGAATCGTCGCTATCCAGGTGAATGGCACCGCCATCGTGGGCGGCTTCGACCAGGCGAAACCCGGCATGCTGAAAAAAGTGCGGGCGAAAGTGAAAGCGTGCCCAAGGGCCCGCCATTTCACCGGTGGATACCCATGAGCCCCCGAGAATCATCTGATGCTGTCCGTCGTAACACGGGCTGCTGAAGTCATCGTAGAACGGGTGCACCTCGCTGCCCGGCAGGGGATTGAAGTCATCCGCCAACCACTGCCAGACATTGCCAAACAGATCATGAAACCCGGCGCTGGTGATACGCCCCGCATCGACGGGCATGGCCGAGCCATAGGCCAGATTCAGGTTGATTCCCTGCTTGCGAAACGCCATGCCATCGTACTGCAATGCCATGTCGTCAGCGACGCGATGGACGGGGTCGCGCAGTGCATGGTGCTCGTTTTCGCTCGGCAGACGATAGGCAGTGCTATCTTGTTCTGACTTCCACTGGCAGTAAGCGTAAGCCTCATGACCGTTCACTTCGGCAGGCCAGCTCCATGGCATATCGATCACCTCGAACAAGGTGCGCAACTTGTAGCGGTGCAACCCGGCAGGGCCATCCTGTACCCAAAAGGTAGGCCATTTGATATTGCGATAACTGCGCCATGCCCAGCCGGTAGGCGACCAGAAGCGCTCTTCCCGATACCCGCCTGCGACAACAAATTCGTGAAACGCGCCGTTGCTTACCAGCTGGGTGCTGGCACGAAAAGCTTCCACGCGCACGCTGCGCGAGCCATATTCGTTGTCCCAGCCGTAAGAAGGCCAGTCGGCGGGTTTGCCTAAAGTGATGCGTGTTGCGGCGACATCGCGCAAGGCTGGCGCAGGGTAATCCGTCCCTGGGCGGGGGCGTAGCGCTGTGGCCGCATCGTGCGGTGCGGCCGGGTACAACGCTGGCCAGGCGGCGGGGCGTTGCACATAGTCAAGCGGCAGCTCATGAATTAATACGGCAGAAGTTTCAAGATGAATCCGTTCATGCTCAAAGCCCATGAAGAGCGCCCATAGCGGATCATTCAAGGTGATCGGCGCATGACCCTCGGTTAATCCAGGGTGTGTGGCGATCACCTGGCTAACCGCTGCATAGACAGCGGCGCGGTAAGCGCGTACTTCATCCACGCTGGGCCACAGCATCTCGTTTTTCGACATGTCGTCCCAGCGCATTTCATCCACGCCGACTTCGAACAAGGTTTCGAAATAGGGATTCAGCGGCGCGGTCATCAAGCCCGAGACGCGGAGTTTGTTGATATAAAAAACGGGTGGATGGCAAAAGTAAAACACCATCGGATGCCGCAGTCCGTGATATGGCGGGCGAAAAAATGCTTCCTCGCCTTTGAGGCCAGCGAATAATGTTTCGGTCAGCGTCCAGCTGTTATCAAAATAATCTTGAACTTCGCGCCGCGTACAGGTGGCTAAATTCGGTAGCGGCAAAGCGGTGAGGGTGCCATTCGCCGTCAAGCCAGAGCATGCCGCAGGGGATTTTCCAGTCCACCAGGCTGCATCGCGGGGCGCTGCCAGCGCGGGCTGGTTTCCGCGCAAATTGGCGCGCCAGGGTTCGTTTTCGCGCATGGCAATGGTTGAAGATGGGTTCATGGTGAAAGTCTCCGTACTTTATTTTTGGATTGCGCAACGGTGGTGCCTGAAAAAACGTGAAGCATCATCGTCGTGGTGAAAAATCCACGGGTAACATCAATTGGGTTGCCTCAAATGTAACGCATTTTCACGTACTGAGGTATTCAGCAGCGATTTGAACGCGCAGTGAAGACACCAATAAAAAGTCGGCGCTGATGATACGCCGCAAAGCGTTGAATCCGACCGCAGGAAGTGCAGAGCCGACCGCAGGAAGTGCATAGCTGATTTCGGGGAATGCAGAGTCAACTCTGGAAAGCCCCTTGAGGCCGCATATCAAGCCGATTGAGGTCGGTTGGCAATAGTGGAGTCCAACGGGTTAAGCAGCAAGTTGGTTT
>JAUSQB010000200.1 GCA_030652715.1 Rugosibacter sp. | reverse complement strand
ATGAAGTCGTAGTCTTGCGATTCGCCACGCCCAAGAAAAACCGTTTGCCCAATGCGTTGTCCCATACCGTAACAAAAAAGAGCAGCATCTCTTGTCTCTCGCCATTCCTTCAGTTTGTTAGTACGAAGCCGCCTAATCTTTGGATCGGAGATTGATGCAGCTAGCTGACATTCCAATTTTCTCAACTTAATTAGAAAATGCTTCGGGTCTCGAAACTCGAGGTTTTGGATTTCTCTAAGGCGACTACGATCCATGATAGAGACCCAACATATTTTTTACTTTTTCAAACTTATCTCGATATACCACCTGATGCAAACAATGGATAACTAAAGCAGACTCAAGCACCCGCATCACCATCCTGCTGCCCATACCCAGCAAATTTCGCAATCACCTCATCCATTTGCGCCGCCGTCAGCAACTTCGGCTCACCGAGTTGGAGCACCCGCCAATACTGCTCGCACAGGGTTTCCAGTTCCACGGCCAGGGCCAGCGCATGTTTCAGGTCGCGGCCGTACACCACCATGCCGTGATGCGCCATCAGGCAGGCTGAACGGTCTTGCAGCGCAATGAGCATGGCGTCGGACAAGGCTTGTGTGCCGAAGGTGGCGTATTCAGCACAACGCACGTCCATGCCGCCAAAGCGCGCGATCATGTAGTGGAATGGCGGAATGCTCAACTGCTGGCAGGCCAGCGCCGTGGCAAACGGCGGGTGCGCGTGAATGATCGCTCCGGCGTCCGGAAATGCAGCATAAATGTCGCGATGAAAGCGTAATTCGGATGACGGTTTTCGGCGATTGAGCGGCGAGTCTGGCACACCCGCCGTCTCACCAGCGCCGACTTTTATCCCGACTTTTACCATGTCATCCGGCGTGCAGTCTTGATGTTCAATGCCGGTGGGCGTGATGATGCAGCCGTCGGCATAACGCACCGAAACATTTCCCGCACTGCCACGGTTGAGGTCGTGGGCGATCAGTTCACCAGCGGTGGCCAGCACGCTCTCGGCGAGTTGGCATATCTCCTGGTTCAGGTTTTCCATTGCGCCAATTCCTCCGGGGTGGCCACGCCACGTTCCGAGATGATGCCGGTAATCAAATGCGCTGGCGTGATGTCAAACGCGGGGTTGGCCACCGGCACATCGCCCGCGCCCAACTCCGCAGCGGCGCGTTCTTCGATAGGAATATCCTGCCCTGATGGGCAGGAAAAATCTATCGTGGACAAGGGTGCTGCGACATAAAACGGCACGCCATGCGCCGCTGCGGCGAGCGCTTTAAGGTAAGTGCCCACTTTGTTGGCCGTGTCGCCATTCGCGGCGATGCGATCGGCGCCGACAATCACCATATCCACCTTGCCCTGCATGATGAGCAGGCCCGCCGCATTGTCGGCAATCAAGGTATGCGGCACGCCCGCTTCCGCTAGTTCCCACGCAGTAAGTAAACCCTGGTTGCGCGGGCGTGTTTCGGACACCCAGACATGCACGGCAATGCCAGCGGCGAGCGCCGCGTAAATCGGGGCAAGCGCCGTGCCATTGGCAACCGTTGCCAGGCGGCCAGCGTTGCAGTGGGTCATGAGGTGCAGAACGCCACGCTTGCCCCAGCATCGTTTGATCAGCTGCAGACCGTGTTCCCCAATAGCGGCATTAGCTGCCCTGTCTTCTGCTGCGATGGCACCCGCCTCATTCCATGCAACCTCTCGCCGTGTCGCCAGCGCCGACTTTTGCAGCACGTGCTGCATGCGCGCCAGCGCCCAACGCAGGTTGACCGCCGTCGGACGGGTTACAGACAGCGTGGCGATAACCTGAGCCAAGTGCTTATCCGAAACATCGTGGCGAAGCCCCAGCGCCACGCCATAGGCAGCGGTGACGCCGATCAGCGGTGCACCACGCACTTGCATGCTGCATATGGCATGGACAACATCATGCATGGTGTTGAGTCTCACCTGCACGACAAGGTGCGGCAGGCGCGTCTGATCCAGAATGAGGACACTGTTACTTGTGTTACTCGCGTGATCCTCAACTATCGTCGGATACAGCGGCATCGGATACAACGAGGTATGCACTGGCGTGTGCATGACTTGGTTATACCTTAATTCAACCTTAATTCGACCTTAGTTCAACTTGCCATGGCAATGCTTGTATTTCTTGCCGCTACCGCAAGGGCATGCATCGTTACGCCCGACTTTGGGCACAGCATGCACAGGTTGAGGTTTATCAATGGCGGCCGCCAAGGCTTCGTCAAGATCGGAATGATGATATTCCACATGCTTAAAATGCGGCGGCTCTTCAACTGCTTCGAGTTGCGCTGCATTGCGAACTTCAGCACTCATTAACAGCTTAATGACATCCGCACGCACACCTTGCAGCAAACCTTCGAATAAATCAAACGCCTCGCGTTTGTACTCCTGCTTAGGATTTTTCTGCGCATAACCGCGCAAATGAATACCCTGGCGCAAGTGGTCCAGCGCTGAAAGATGCTCCCGCCAGTGGTTATCCAGGCTTTGCAGCATGACATTACGCTCAAACCCCGCCCATGCGGCAGCATCCACATTCGTTCTCTTGGCAGCATATGCCGCATCAGCCGCATCGAGCAAACGCACAAGCAGTTCGTGGTCGGTAAGCAGTGGCTCGGCCTTTAGCCATTCGCCGATAGGCAGTTTAAGTTGCAGGTCACCGGCCAGCATATTCTCAAGACCCGCAATATCCCATTGCTCTTCCACGCTCCCATCCGGGACATAAATACGAAACGTGTCGTGAATGTATCCCTGGCGCATGCCGGTAACTGTTTCGCTGATGTCGCTGCTATCGAGCAATTCATTACGCTGCTGATAGATGACTTTGCGCTGATCGTTGGCGACATCGTCATACTCCAGCAACTGCTTGCGAATATCGAAATTGCGCTGTTCTACTTTGCGCTGCGCGGATTCCAGCGACCGCGACACCAGCGGATGCTCAATGGCTTCGCCCTCGGGCATTTTGAGCCGCACCATGATGCTGTTGAGCCGGTCTCCCGCAAAAATCTTCAGCAAGGAATCGTCCAGCGCCAGATAAAAGCGCGATGACCCGGCATCGCCCTGCCGCCCGGATCGCCCGCGCAACTGGTTATCAATCCGCCGTGATTCGTGCCGCTCAGAGCCAATGATATGCAAACCGCCGGAAGCGAGCACCTGATCATGCGTGGCTTGCCATTCAACTTTCATGGCAGCAATGCGCTGATCTTTTTCCTCGGCAGACAAAGCCGCATCCTCCTTGATGGCATCCAGCATTTTTTCGATATTGCCGCCCAGCACAATATCGGTACCCCGACCCGCCATATTGGTCGCGATGGTAATCACGCCTGGCCGACCCGCCTGGGCAATGATCTCCGCTTCGCGCGCATGCTGCTTGGCATTGAGCACCTGATGCGGCAG
>JAUSQB010000198.1 GCA_030652715.1 Rugosibacter sp. | reverse complement strand
AAAGTAGGTTACCCAGGCACCGGAAACGCTATGCTGGGCAACGGTACGTACCACTTCCGCCATGGTGTCGTGACCCATGCCAAAGCCGCCATATTTTTTCGGCCGCAGCAGGCGGTGCATTTGTGTTTCATGAATGGCATCCTTCAACTTGGTCGAATACCCATTATTTCGATCTGCCTCAAAAAGCCCTTCTTCTGCCACCTGACCAATATATTCGGCACGCTTGATGGCTTCTTCATGTGTCATCGTTGTTTGAACCACGATCTTCTCCTCAGGGTTGATAAAAAAAGCAAAAACAAACTTCTATATTATGCATCATAACAACCACCCCCATGCCCATGTTTGATCTATATCAACAAAATAGGCGATTTTGTATTTCTCGAACAAATCCGTTTCATTCTTCATTCTGGAAAAGTCACCCTTTGTTGACTTTGATCAAAGCCTCCTCTCCCAAACCATGAAAAAATTATTACTAGCAACTGGTGATGTTCATGTGTATTACCTCTGCGATCAATCAAACAACTAAAGGAGATGGTTATGGGAATCATGAGAATCGGTCACATCAACATCCGCGTTATGGATATGGACGCCGCGTTGAAGCATTATGAAAAAGTAGTGGGAATGAAGACCACGCACAAAGATGCAGAAGGCAATGTGTATCTCAAATGCTGGGATGAGTGGGATAAATACTCCCTCATCCTTTCCGCTGCGGATAAGGCCGGTGTCAATCATGTGGCTTACAAAGTGGAGCATGATGCGGATCTCGATGCCTTGCAAAAGCGCATCGAAGCCTATGGCATCAAAACCGAGTTCCAGCCTGCAGGCACGCTACCCTTCGTCGGTCGCATGCTCAAGTTCAACCTGCCCAGCGGGCACGATATGCGCTTGTATGCGCAAAAAGAATTCGTCAATACGGATGTCGGCTCCAGCAACCCGGACCCCTGGCCTGATGACATCAAGGGCACGGGGGCGCACTGGCTCGACCATTGCCTCCTGATGTGTGAAATGAATCCAGAAAAAGGCATTAACAAGGTGGAAGAAAACACCAAGTTCTGCATGGAGGTGCTTGATTTTTACCTTTCCGAGCAGATTCTGGTGGGGCCAAACAAGGCCAAAGCCGCGACTTGGCTTTTCCGCACCTCTACGCCGCATGACCTTGCCTTTGTCGGCGGCCCGATCAACGGGCTGCATCACATTGCTTTCTTTTTGGATAACTGGAACGATATCCTCAAAGCGGCGGACATCATGTCGAAGAACAAGACCAGCGTCGATGTCACTCCGACGCGTCATGGCATTACTCGTGGCGAAACAATTTACTTCTTCGACCCATCAGGCAACCGCAACGAGACCTT
>JAUSQB010000194.1 GCA_030652715.1 Rugosibacter sp. | reverse complement strand
ATGCCGCCGATCACGCCGGTACCAATGGCATGACGGCTTTCAGCACCGGCACCGGTTGAGATTGCGAGGGGGAAAACCCCTGCAATAAAAGCAATGGATGTCATCAAAATCGGCCGGAAGCGCAAGCGGCAGGCTTCAAGTGTGGCATCAATCAATCCCATGCCATCATCCTGGAGCTTGCGTGCAAATTCGATAATAAGAATCGCATTTTTGGATGAAAGACCAATAATTGCAATGAGCCCGACTTTGAAATAAACATCATTAGGTAAACCGCGCAAGGTAACAGCCAGTACAGCACCAAATATCCCGAGTGGAACAGCCAGCATGACTGCAAAAGGAATCGACCAGCTTTCGTACAGAGCCGCAAGACATAAGAAAACTGCCATCAGTGAAACTGCAAATAACAAAGGTGCTTGGGCTCCCGCTAACTTTTCTTGAAAGGCAATGCCTGACCATTCAAAGCCAATCCCCGCCGGAAGCTTGGTTGCAATATCTTCCATGACGGAAAGCGCTTCGCCACTGCTACGGCCTGGGGCAGCACCGCCGGATATCTTCATCGCGGGCAAGCCATTGAACCGGTCAAGCTTGGGCGGCGCAACGATCCAGTGTGGCGTGACCAGCTCACTTAGCATGACCATTTCACCTTTGTTGTTGCGCACTGGTAAACGCAGGATCGTATCAACGGTCTTACGCGTATCGGCATCGGCTTGCATTTGCACACGCAAGACGCGACCCTGCATAACAAAGTCATTGATATAGGCGACACCGAGCGCAGATTGCATCGTCTCGTTCAGGTCTGCCATGCTCACGCCAAGGGTCTCGGTTTTTGTACGATCTATATCGAGGAACAATTGTGGTGCAGGCTCTTGCCCTTCGGGGCGTACGCCAACTAGATGAGGGTTTTTCGAAGCCATGCCAAGTGCAATATTTCTGGCTTCAATGAGCTTTTCACGTCCAACGCCACCACGATCCTGTAAACGAAAGTCAAATCCACCGGCAGCAGCTAACTCAGGGATGGGGGGGGGGTTAATCGTGAAAATCATCGCTTGCTTAATCTGAAAAAACGCCAAGTTCGCCTTGCGTATGAGTGCCTGAGCTTTGCTACCAGGCGCGCTGCGCAGATCCCAGTTTTTTAGTGTGATAAAGGCGAGTGCAGAGTTTTGTCCGCTGCCTGCAAACGAAAAGCCCACCACGCCAACCACATGTGCCACTTCAGGCTGCTTCATGAAGTACTGTTCAACGTGGGACAGGACTTCAATGGTTCGACTCGTCGTAGCTCCAGGAGGCAACTGGACAAGGGTAACGAAATACCCTTGATCCTCTTCAGGAAGGAAGCTATCCGGCAAGCGATTGAATAGCCACACGGCAGCGATAATGATGAGTGCGTACAGAATAAAGTAACGCGCCGTTTTTTTGACGATCCGTGATACGCCTGATACATAACGCGTGGTCGTTCGGTTAAAAAAACGATTGAATCGACCAAGGAAACCTCGCTCTAGTGTTTCAGCCTGATCGGGATGTCCTTTGAGCAAGGTCGCACACAACGCGGGCGTCAGCGTCAAGGCCATCAGTGCGGAAAATCCCATCGTTAAGACGAGAGTAACTGCAAACTGTCGATAGATGGCACCGGTTGAACCACCAAAAAACGTCATTGGCAGAAACACGGCAGAAAGTACGACGGTGATGGCGATCACCGCATTGGTAATCTGCCCCATGGCTTTTTTGGTGGCATCACGTGGAGATAAGTGTTCCGTTGTCATTAGTCGCTCAACATTTTCAACGACTACAATCGCGTCATCAACGACAATACCAATGGCCAGCACCATGGCAAAAAGGGTTAATACGTTAATTGAATAACCAAAGGCATACAGCCCCAACACACCACCGAGCAAAGCGACGGGAACGACGATCGTCGGAATCAGCGTGGCGCGTAAATTGCCCATGAATAAATACATCACCAGGAATACAAGAAAGACAGCCTCGACTAAGGTAATCATGACTTCACGTATTGAAATGGCGACGAATTGTGACGTGTCGTAAGGGCTTAACCAGTCAATTTTTCCCTTTGGAAAAAATCGCGCAAGTTCTGTCATTTTTGCTTTCGCAGCCTGCACAGTATCTAATGCATTGGCGCCCGGGGATAAGCGAACAGCAATCCCGGCATCAGGTTTACCATCGACTCTTGCTGAGCGGGCATAGCTTTGTGCTGCCAGCTCGACTCGCGCAACATCTTTCAAGCGCAGGGTTGATCCATCGGGGTTGGTTCGCACAATAATGTTGCCAAATTCTTCGGGTGTTGCCAGGCGGCCTCGTACCACAATAACCGCATTCAGTTCTTGCTGGGGCGCTGCTGGCAATTGACCCAATTCGCCAGTGGCAATTTGCACATTCTGCGCGCGAACGGCACGGGTAATATCTCCCGGGGTTAGACGATAAGAGAACAATTTGTCGGGTTTCAGCCAAATCCGCATGGAGTACTCTGTACCAAACAGCAGGGCTTCGCCCACGCCAGGAACACGGCGCAGAGGTTCAAGCAGATTGGCTGCCACATAGTTACCCAAATCGGTCGAATCAAGGCTGTCATCAGGCGAAATGATCGAGAAAAACATGACAAAGTTGCGCGCTGATTTAGTCACGGTCACGCCTAAACGGCGTACATCATCAGGCAGCCGCGCTTCTACCCGCTTGATACGATTTTGTGCTTCTACAGAAGCATAGTTAAGTTCAGTTCCCGGGGAGAAGGTCAGAGTGATAGAGCCTGCGCCAACCTCAGAAGAGGACTCCATATACAGCAGGTTTTCGATGCCGTTCATTTCCTGCTCAATCAGTGCCACCGCAGTTTCTTCAACAATTTGGGCGGAAGCACCGGGGTAATTGAGCGAGATAGTTAAGCCCGGGGGGGCTACGGCCGGATATTGCGCGACGGGTAAATTACGCAAGGCTAGCGTTCCACCCAGGCAGATGATGATCGCAATGACCCAGGCAAATATCGGGCGATCGATGAAGAA
>JAUSQB010000193.1 GCA_030652715.1 Rugosibacter sp. | reverse complement strand
TTGCCGCCGATCATCTGGATGGCACGCTGGAACAGATGGCGCTCTCGCCATCCCCCTTGGCGCTCTTGATTGCCGGTAAAATTCTTGCCCATTGGCTACTGTGCGGTTTGCCGCTGGTGCTTCTGGCGCCGCTGCTGGGCTTGCAGTTCGATCTGGATGGACAGACCTTGGGTATCCTCAGCTTGTCGCTGCTGCTGGGTACGCCCTTGTTGTCGCTGATTGGCGCCATGGGCGCAGCGCTGACGCTAGGCGTGCGTGGCGGTGGCGTATTGCTCGCGCTGCTGGTGTTGCCGCTGTACATCCCGACGCTGATTTTTGGTGCGGGTGCGGTGGAAGCGCAGAGTGCGGGTTTGGGTGTCGAGGGACATCTGTCGCTGTTGGCGGCCTTGCTGGCGCTGGCGGTTTTTTTTGCGCCGTGGGCGACTACGGCGGCGTTGAAAATTGCGCTTGAGTGATTCTGACATGACTGTTTTGCCGTATCACCAGCACCGACTTTTATGAATATGAAAATAATCAACTGGTTTCGCTTCGCCAGTCCGCAGAGTTTTTATCCGCTGGCCGGGCGGCTCATTCCGCTGTTCTGGATGCTGGCGCTGCTCTTTGGTGCGGCGGGGCTGTGGGTGTCTTTTTTTGTCGCGCCGACGGATGCCCAGCAGGGCGAAGGCTATCGCATCATTTTCGTGCATGTGCCTGCCTCGTGGATGTCGATGATTATTTATCTGGCCATGGCATTTTGGGCGGGGCTGGGTTTGGCGTTGAATACCCGCCTGTCGAGCATGATGGCGCAGGCGCTGGCACCGACGGGCGCGCTCATGGCCGCGTTAAGCTTATGGACGGGGGCCTTCTGGGGCAAGCCCATGTGGGGCACGTGGTGGGTGTGGGATGCGCGGCTGACTTCCGAATTGATTCTCTTTTTCCTCTACATTGGTTTTATTGCTTTGCAATCCGCCATCGATGATCCGCGCCGTGCCGACAAGGCCGGGGCGATACTGGCCTTGATTGGCGTCGTGAATGTGCCGATCATTTATTTTTCCGTAATATGGTGGAATACTCTGCATCAGGGATCAAGCATCAATCTCACGCGCGCGCCCTCGATGGCGCAGACCATGCTGTGGGGCATGCTGCTGATGGCGCTGGCGTTCTGGATGTATTCCATTGCCGTCTCGCTCATGCGTCTGCGCGCCATCATGCTCGAACGCGAACGGCATACCGAATGGGTGAAACATGCACTGGAATAGCATCGGCGATTTTTTTGCCATGGGCGGGTATGCCCTGTATGTCTGGGGCAGCTTTGGCGCCTGCTTTTTGCTCATGGCGGCGGAACCTTTTCTGGTCAGGCGGCGTCTGAACGACGTTCGTCTTAGTCTGGCCCGCGAACGGCTGGCTGAGAAACTGGATGACAACCTGAAAAAAACCTCAATGGAAACGCGCAATGAAACCCCGTCATAAACGTATTGCCCTGATTGCCGGTGGTCTCGCTTCGCTGGCGGTGGCCGCAGTATTTGTGCTCAAGGCGCTGAACAGCAATATCGCGCTGTTTATCACGCCGACAGAGGTTGTCGCTGGCAAAGCGCCGCAGGGTAAGGCATTTCGCATAGGCGGAATGGTTAAAGAGGGTTCTATTGAACGTCAGGGCATGGCTGTGCGCTTTATCATCACCGATATGGCAAAAGAAATCCCCGTGACTTACACCGGCATTCTTCCCGACTTGTTCCGCGATGGCAAAGGCGCCGTCGTGCAAGGCAGGCTGGGTAGCGACGGGTTGTTTGCCGCCAGCGAAGTGCTTGCCAAGCACGATGAGAATTACATGCCTCCCGAAGCCCAACATGCCCTTGACCAGGCACAGAAAAAATGACGCCCGAACTCGGACACTTCGCGCTTATTCTTGCCTTTATAGTTGCTCTGTTGCAAGGCGTGTTGCCGCTGATTGGCGCACAACGCATCAGTTCGTACTCAGCGCAGTGGATTGCGCTGGCACGTCCTGCGGCGCAGACGCACTTTTTGTTGCTGGCGTTTTCATTCGCCTGTCTGGCGCAAAGTTTTCTGACCAATGATTTTTCTGTCGCCTATGTGGCACAGAATTCAAATACCAAGTTACCGGCGATGTATCAGTTTTCTGCTGTCTGGGGCGGACATGAAGGTTCGCTCTTGCTGTGGGTGTTGATGCTTTCCGGCTGGGGGGCCGCCGTTTCGCTGGCTTCCCGCCAGTTGCCCGAAGTCATGGTGGCGCGGGTGCTTGCCGTGCTTGGGTTGATCAGCATCGGCATGCTAGCTTTTATTCTGTTCACCTCCAATCCTTTTGAACGTCTGCTGCCCGCTTTGGCTGAGGGGCACGACTTGAACCCCTTGCTGCAAGATCCCGGCCTGGTGTTTCATCCGCCCATGCTGTACATGGGCTATGTCGGCTTTGCTGTCGCCTTTGCCTTTGCCATTGTCGCCTTGATTTCCGGGCGACTGGATGCCGCCTGGGCGCGCTGGTCGCGGCCATGGACGACCGCAGCCTGGGGTTTTCTCACCATCGGTATTGCTCTGGGCAGCTGGTGGGCTTATTACGAGCTGGGCTGGGGCGGCTGGTGGTTC
>JAUSQB010000188.1 GCA_030652715.1 Rugosibacter sp. | reverse complement strand
CGTGCTTGATCTGGCCAATGAAGTCGAACCGCTCGAACTGGAAAAACTGGAGTCGCTCAAGGATGGCTTGTTGTGGTGTGAAGAACTGTCACGACTTAACCGTTTGCAGCAAAAAAATCTGTGCTTTGCTGCCGAACGATTAACCAAATATCAGTTGCGCCTGGTGGTTGGCACCACGCACGACCCAAACAGCTTAATCGCGCAGGGATGGGAAAAGGGGATTGTCAAAACACTGTTCGACTCAGTGCTGGGCGTGCCTGCACTGACGGAGCTGAGAGAAGAAGTGCCTGATATTGCCACCCATTTGTTGAGTTTTTTGGTCGAAGAAGAAGCTGTGCCCTTGCGCCGATTTACCACGGGCGCTTTAAATGCCTTGCGCCACCGCGCCTGGGTTGAAGGTTATCCTGCCCTTCGTGCCGCCGTGAAATCGCTCGCCGTAGCTGCGCTGGGTGAAGAAATTTCCACCGAAGAAGTTCGTCAACTGCTCACCCCTGCGGGAGAGCCCGACCAAGCACAACTCGACCCGAAAATTATCCAGCAACCCTTGCGCGAAGCACGAGAAGCTTTCGAGCGTATTTACTTCCTGCACCATCTCGGTGAAGTTAATGGCAACATGGTGCGTCTGGCAGAAAAAACCGGGCTTGAGCGCACCCATCTTTACCGAAAACTAAAAGACTTGGGCTTGCGCTGACCCCACCTTTGCTCATTCGGACACAGCGTCGGGTTGCGGCAAGCTTGTAATGCGATAATTCGCCCTTTCCCCTGCTGGAATTTTTCCATGTCCCGCCCCAAAAACGATACTTTTTTACGCGCTTTGTTACGCGAACCCGTAACCCACACGCCCGTCTGGCTCATGCGTCAGGCCGGGCGGTATCTGCCGGAATACAACGAAACGCGGCGGCGGGCCGGCAGTTTTCTTAATTTATGCAAAAACCCTCAACTCGCCTGTGAAGTCACCCTGCAACCCCTATCGCGTTTCGATCTGGATGCCGCCATTCTGTTTTCTGACATTTTAACCGTGCCGGATGCCATGGGCTTGGGGCTTTACTTTGCTGACGGCGAAGGACCGAAATTTGAACGTCCGCTGCGCAGCGAGTGGGAAATCCGCGACC
>JAUSQB010000183.1 GCA_030652715.1 Rugosibacter sp. | reverse complement strand
CCCATGTTCCACTTCATCGAAAAGCCCAGGCCGCCCAGCCAGACCGGGCGCGACACCATGGGCCAGGCCGTGGATTCCTCGGCGATGGTCAGCGCGCCGGGAAACTGGCCGTGCACCATCTCATTCATTTCGCGCAGAAAGGCAATCGCCTCCAGATTCTCGCGGCCGCCATGCACATTCGGCGTCCACTCGCCGGGGTTACGCGAGTAGTCAAGGTAGATCATCGAAGCCACGGCATCGACGCGCAAGCCATCAATGTGGAATTCGGACAGCCAGTAATGCGCCGAAGACAGCAAAAAACTCCTGACCTCGTTGCGCCCGTAATTGAACACGTGCGTACCCCAATCGGGATGGATTTTCTGGCGCGGGTCTGCGTGTTCAAAAAGCGAGGTGCCATCAAAATGCGCCAGCGCCCAATCGTCCGCCGGAAAATGCCCGGGCACCCAGTCGAGGATCACGCCAATGTTGGCCTGATGCAGCGCATCGATCAAAAAGCGCAAATCGTCCGCGCTACCAAAGCGCGAGGTTGGCGCGAAAAATCCAGTGCATTGGTAACCCCAGGACTCATCCAGCGGATGCTCCATCAATGGCATGAATTCGACATGCGTAAAACCCATCTTCTGCACGTAGGGCACAAGATGTACCGCCAGTTCGCGGTAACTGTAAAAGCGCCCATCGGGGATATGCCGCTTCCAGCTGCCCGGATGCAGCTCATACACATTCATCGGCGCGTGCAGCCAGTCACGCGCCGCACGCGCACGCAGCCACTCGGCGTCCCCCCAGGCATGCGCTGGTGAGGTCGTAACACAACAGGCGGTGGCCGGGCGATACTCAAACGCACGCGCATAAGGGTCGGCCTTGAGGCGCAGTGCGCCACTACCACGCACGCGGATTTCAAAACGGTACAGCGCACCAGTCGGCAATTCCGGAATGAACAGTTCCCAGACGCCGGAAACACCTAAGTTTGCCATCGGATGCACGCGCCCGTCCCAGGCATTAAAGTCGCCGACGACGGATACCCGTTCGGCATTGGGCGCCCAGACACGAAAACAGACACCGGGCACACCGTCGCGCACGGATGGATTGGCGCCCAGTGTGAGCCAGGCCTGATGCAGACGGCCCGCATTAAACAGGAACAGATCGTCTGCCGGTGGCTGCGGCGGGAAAGCATACGCATCATGCTGCACCACGCCGTCAATGCATAACCGCCACGGGCGTGGAGGCGGCGTGTCGCCATGCCATTCGAAAAGGCCGTTACCCATTGCCACCAATGGAGCCCAATCATGTGCATGTGCCAAATCGCCTGCTAAATCACCATCAGCAAGCGCCACGGCAACTGATACGGACTGAGGACGAAACACGCGCAGGCACCAATTCGCCCCCTCGGCGTGAAGGCCGAGCACGGCAAAAGGATCATGCTCACGTGCCGCCAGTAGTGCAGCACAAGTGGGAAAAGTCATATTTTTTAGAATCTCGTTGGCATCCTGCCTATGGTAGCCGCAATGGAGCTGAAAACAACATGCCCACTGTGGCACTGACATAATTGGAAATCACTCGGATTAATGATCTGTCAAAGATCGGGTAGGATGATGGCTCAAGAATCCGTTTCGTAAATCAAGGCGACGGCTTAACCGAATGACAGGGGCTGCGTATGTGTACCGTTCTGCTAATTGCCTAGAGGCGAGAGCAAATGACCAGCGACCAGGGGAAATTCCGCAAAGGAGGAAGATTGCATGGATGTGTTGTCCGTCATTCACAAGACAGCTGCCGACCTGCGGGTCGAACCGAATCTGCTCAATTACGAAAAAACGCGCAAGACATTCACCTGGGAAGCTGCATGCGGAGAGCTCGCCGGACTGCCCGGCGGCGGCCTCAACATCGCCTGGGAGGCGGTGGAGCGGCACGCGGCCGGGGCATTGCGCGACAAGACGGCCTTGCGTTTTTTGAGCGCCGCAGCCCCACCCCGCAACTTCAGCTACGGGGAGTTGTCTCGCCTGACCAACCGTTTTGCCAACGTGCTGAAAAAACTCGGTGTCGCCAAGGGCGAGCGCCTGTTCATTCTGGCCGGACGCATTCCCGAGCTGTACATCGCGCTGCTGGGCAGCTTGAAAAATGGTGCCGTCGTCTCGCCACTGTTCTCCGCCTTCGGCCCGGAACCTATATCCACACGCGTGAACCTCGGACAATGCAAGGTGCTGGTCACCACGGATTTTCTCTACCAGCGCAAGGTGGAGAAATGGCGCAAGACCATGCCCTCGTTGCAACATGTG
Source organism: Rugosibacter sp. (assembly GCA_030652715.1). Lineage (GTDB taxonomy): Bacteria > Pseudomonadota > Gammaproteobacteria > Burkholderiales > Rhodocyclaceae > Rugosibacter. Next base: position 143 of record JAUSQB010000183.1, on the reverse strand, counting down.
CTGCTGATCGCGGAAGATGGTGGCCAGACGAATATTCCCGGCACGCTTGATTTCGCCAGCCTGATGGCGGACGCCAGCGAAGCCTTCGAGATCGAGCGCACCACGGCGGAGGATATGTCGCTGCTGCATTTCACCAGCGGCAC
>JAUSQB010000182.1 GCA_030652715.1 Rugosibacter sp. | reverse complement strand
GGTGGAAGATTACGTCACCAAGCAATCGCTTGATCGTCTCTATCAAGTGGTGGGTGAGCAAGAACGCACAATACGCGCTAACCCGTTGCAAGCAGGCAGTGATTTGCTCAAGAAAGTTTTTGGCGCAGTGGCGAAGTAGTTTTTGTACGCCAAAGGCTGCATGCCCCTGCTTTGCGGAAAAGCCATGACAGAAAACTGTCGTGGCTTTTTTACATTACAAATCAATGCTTATTGCTTAACCCTGACACGGTAAGTCAAGGTCACTTTGCCTTCGGCTGGCACGCGAACCTGCCATTCGGCAACGCCTGCCGCACGCTTGGTGTGCGGTTGAGATTCACTCACCATCGTCCAATCGCCGGGCATTGGCTCACGCACGGTAACGGTAACAGCCTCTGGTTTGGCGTTAGTCAAAACAATCTCATACGCAGATTCCGTATTGATGGTGTAGCGGCCGCTATTAGGCAGGCGTTGAAACGATGTCTGTTTTTTATTCGCGGTTACGTCAAACGCGTTGCCTAATTTCAAGCGGACTGTTTCGTTTTTTGGGGTGTGGTCCAATCGGTCTTCACCCACAAATTGCGCGTTGCCTTGACTATCTTTTTTATAAACCCGAATCACGCCCTTGGGTAGCGGAATGCCTAAGCCATCACCCTTATTGTGAAAATCGACAAACACGGCCACTTTTAATTTTTGACCTAAATCACCCCCATTGCCTGCCGAATCAAAATAATAATGGGGTGCGCCTTCTAATAAATAGGTTTTCTTGGTGGGCACTTGCGTGGCTGTCATCAAGGCAACTTGCTTGGTTTGATTTTCCGCTAGCGTTGTAGGCCGTTGCAGTGTGTAGAGATGATATTCAAACAACGACTCTTGCTGCATCTCTGCTGCATCGGCTACTTTGGCGGCCATGGCCATCATGGCACGCGGGTTAGGTTGTTTTTCTTGCACGCGATTCAGGTCGCCTGCGACCAACTGCAATTTTGCTTGCGGGTAAGCAGCGCCACTTTGGTTGGTTAAAGTGATCCAGCCATTCAAATCCAGCGAGCTGTCATTGACATTGAGTTCAGCCACATAATCAGCGCGCCAAGACAACCCCGCCGTCAGATAGGATAGCTCAAGATTTTGCTGGCCTTGTACCGTGCTAAGCAGGGAGATCACCAGCGTGGGTTTATCGCGCAACGTATCAGGCACCCCGGGAAAGGCCAGCCTGCCGGGTGCGCCAGTTTCAATACGATCAGCAAATTTCAGTACGACACCATTTTGCGTGGACAACACCGTCGCCGATTCACGGGTTTCAGCGCCGGTGGCCGGATTCATTTTCAATACCATCACCTCACGCCCGGCATATTTTTCGAGTAATTTTTGCGGCGTCAGCAGTTCAAAATCAAAATTTTGCTCAAGCAAACGGAACCCTGCAGGTTGTGTGAGATTGCGCAGTTGTGCGGTTTCCGGCCGCATCTGGGCGGATACTTCCCGCCAGGCCAATTGATTTAAATCATGCGCCAGCTTTACCCGCCGCGCATCTTTTACCAGGGCCAGATTGTCGTTATAAATCGTCACGGCGATGCCACTCTGATCAGCTGTCGTGCTCACCGTTTCATCTCGCGGCAAGGCCCAGGTGGGCAGCGCCCAAATCATAGCCAGTGTGCATCCGACGTAGGTAAGTTTTCTGGCAATGCGTTTCGACATCACGTTCTCCTGTACGTTGTGCGCATAGTCGGTTTAATCTCCCGAGCGCAACTGCTGCACTTGAAAAAAGCTCGGCGGGTTAAGTTTAGGATCAATAAAACTCTTGAATTGCCCGGTTGAACAGCGCTTGGCTTGCACGTCTACCATGGTGCCAGAATCGTCAATCGGGACACCGACATCCTTGTTAACAGCCATTTGGTGGTCTGAATGAGTTTTGCCCAAGAGGCCCACTTTCCACAATTCGCCTTTGCGATCGTAGATAAGTGACACTGCAATGGTGTTGGTTTGCGCATCGAACAAAAACACGCGGCGGCTCACCGGATGGCTGGCGAGTAGTGGTACACCAGTGACCACATGCACTTTGCGCAACTGCCAGTGTATATCCGGAAAGCAGTTTCCCTGCCCGGTGAAAGCCACATAGCGAAAGCCCGTGAGGTCTTTATATTCGTCCGACAAGACCAGATCGTTATGATTATAAAAAGGCAACAGCATGTTGCGTGTGCCGTTAAACGTCCATTGGGTTTCCGACACGCGGGCATTGTAGCCACCAAAATCTTCGATCATGACGTCAGATCCCAGAAAGGCATCTGTCGTCTGGCCGGTAGACAAGCGCCGCACGCGCCGCTGAAAGCCGAAATACATGTAGGCATCGTCCAGCTTGAGATCGTTGTCGTAGCGCTGGATCAGCAACTGGGTATTTTTCAGATCCATGGGCTCGTTCACCATCAGATACGTGGCACTGAGCAAGTTGGAAGGGTTGGGCTGAATCTCCGGCGTTGGCGGTGTTTCAACCCGATACTTGAATTTGAGCGCATGCACATTGACCAGCAGCGAGCGCTCCACCTTGCCCGACATCAAATCACGGTATTTCCATTGCACGGGGCGGATAGTGAAAGTCTCGCCAACGCCATAGCGAAAATTCCACGCGATTTTCTCACCCGCGCGCGGGTCACTCTCTTGCGGTTCTTCAGGGAACGGGCGACCACCTGCGTAGCCGATGATCTCACCCGGCTTGTCGCCCAGCTGCGTCTTGTTTAAATTAGCGCGCGTGGCTTCAACATATTTAGGCACCACATCAAACGACATCGTGGGCATTGTTTTGATATCGAACCAGCCATTTTTCACCATCATGAAAGTGCCGGCATCAAGGACTTCCTTGAAGCGATCTACATTATCCTTGTTGATTTTCATGCCTGAAGTCAACCCGGCAAATGAGGGCATGCCTGTGCTGTAAGGGGAAAAACTTGTCAGCAAATCAGCATCAGTCGCCGCATGAGCCAAGCTGGCGAAACCAAACAAGCTACTCGCAGTGACTGCAAAAAAACGACGGTGCCATGTTTTCATTGTCCTCATATCATTTTTTAATGATGTCACTGCAAGTAACTGAATATCCTACGCTCGCCGCCAAGTAGTGCCTTCCGGGCTATCTTCAAGAATAATGCCAGCGGCTTTAAGTTCATCGCGAATACGGTCGGATTCGGCAAAGTTTTTGGCTTTTTTCGCCGTAGTGCGAGCGCCGACTTTTTCTTCAATCATCTCGTTACTCAGCCCATCGGACGGCGTTGCCTGCAAAAAAGCCTGCGCATCGCGCTGCAAAAGTCCCAGCACGCTACCCAGTGCGCGAAGCTGACCAGCCAAGGCCGCCTCGCCCCGATTAATGAGGGTGGCGAGATCAAATAAAACGGCCATGGCTTCCGGTGTGCCAAAGTCGTCATCCAGCGCCGCCTTGAAGCGTTGCGCGTGGGCTTCGTTCCAATCCACCGTTGCTGTGCCCGACTGCCCCTTCAATGCGGTGTAAAGCCGCGTGAGCGACTGGCGCGCGTCATCCAGATGAACATCAGAATAATTGAGCGGGCTGCGGTAATGGGC
>JAUSQB010000181.1 GCA_030652715.1 Rugosibacter sp. | reverse complement strand
TCGCCTCCCAGCGGCGGCCGACCAATTCGGGCCGATGAGCGGTTGCCGAAGCGGGCATGGCATCACCCGTGACGTGGGAAAAATTAACCCCGCCGCGTTCAAAAAATCCGCCTTCCTCGATCACGCGGGAAATCCCGCCGCCGCCTTCCGGGCGCTGCCATTCATCGCGACGAAACGGCTGACCATCCACCGCTTCCAGCGCACTGACAATCTGCGTTTGCAGGCCGAGAAAATAGCGGCGAACGGCGGAGATATCCATCATAGTTCGGGCAAAGTGATGTCCAGCATGCGTTCAGTTTGCGTGGCGCGAAAGGCGGTGAGTTTTGCATTGAGTGCGGCATCGGTTCCTGCCAGAATGGCAATGGCCATGAGCGCAGCATTGGCCGCACCCGCTTCACCAATGGTAAAGGTAGCCACAGGAATGCCTTTGGGCATTTGCACAATGGCCAGCAGCGAGTCGATGCCTTGCAAATGCTTCGACGGCATGGGTACGCCGAGTACGGGCAAGGTGGTTTTGGCGGCCATGACACCGGGTAAATGGGCAGCGCCGCCCGCTCCGCCAATGAGTACCCGCAGGCCGCGGTCGCTGGCTTTGACGACATAATCAAACAAGACGTCTGGCGCACGATGGGCAGAAATCACGCGGGCTTCATAAGGCACACCAAATTCCTTGAGTATTTTTGCTGCCGCTTGCATGACGGGCCAGTCAGAGTCTGATCCCATGAGAATGCCAACGAGGGGCTGCGGATTGCTCATGTGTTTTCCTTTATGGCGTTAAAAGTGTGGGGTGCAAGGCCGAACGTTCTGCGGCTTCCAGAGTATTGGCGAGCAGCATGGTGATGGTCATGGGGCCCACGCCGCCCGGCACAGGGGTGATCGCAGCACAGACTTCGCTGACGCTGACAAAATCGACATCGCCACACAGCTTGCCATCGGGCAGGCGATTGATGCCGACATCAATCACGATGGCACCGGGCTTGATCATCTCGCCTGTGATCATTTTTGGCCGACCGACCGCTGCGATCAGAATGTCCGCACGGCGTGTATGCAAGGCCAGATCGCGTGTTTGCGAGTGGCAGATGGTAACTGTGCAGCCTTGGGCCAATAACAGCAGCGCCATGGGTTTGCCGACGATGTTGCTGCGTCCGACAATGACCGCTTCTGCGCCTGCCAGCGGAGCATTGATGGAAGCCAGCATTTTCATGACGCCATAGGGTGTGCAGGGAATAAAGCGTGGTTTGCCTTGGGCGAGTGCGCCGATATTTTGCGCGTGAAAACCATCCACATCCTTTTCAACAGCGATGGCTTCGAGCACGGCATCGGTATCGAACTGTTTGGGCAGCGGCAACTGAACCAGAATGCCATGCACTTCAGGATCGCGGTTCAATTCGTCAATTTTGGCCAGCACGATGGCGGGATCGACATCACTGGCAAAGCTGAAATGCAAGGAGCGAATACCGGCTTTTTCGCATGCGGCAACTTTGTTGCGCACATAAACCGCCGAAGCAGCGTCATTACCGACCAGAATGACCGCCAGCGCAGGTGTGATGCCACGGGTTTTCAATGCGGCTGTGCGAGTCGCCAGTTCACCGCGCACGGTGGCGGCGAGGGCGTTGCCATCGATGAGGCGTGCTGTCATTGAGGGGGTCTCCATCGCCATAGGGGGATTAACCTTGAGGGGCGAATAAAAGGGCGAATTATCCTTGATCGTGCAGTAAGCGTCCAGCCTCAATCGTCTTGTGCACTGTTTTAACCTATTCAGCGTTGATCCTGGCCGGTTACAATTCGGCATGAGCTTGCCTTTATTGCGTATCACTGAACTGCGCGCTTTTGAAACTTCCCATCTGCATGATCAGCCCCCATTGATGGAGCGGGCAGGGCATGCTGCGGCCGTCGTTGCCATGCGCATTCTCGGGCCGCGCCGCGCACCGGTGCTGATTTTTGCAGGGCCGGGCAATAATGGGGGCGATGCATTCGTGCTGGCACGTGTGCTGCATGAAAATAAAATTTCTGTGCAGGTGGTGTTTTTGGGCGATGCGTCCAATTTACCGCAAGATGCTAAACAAACGCTCGCCAAGTGGCGTGCCACCGGCGCCGACTTTTCAGCTACCGTGCCTGCGGGCGACTATGGTTTGGTGGTGGATGGCTTGTTTGGTATCGGCCTCACGCGACCGATTACCGGCGACTATGCCGCGCTGATCGAGCGCATCAATCAGTTTGCCGGTCCTGTACTGGCGCTGGATATTCCCAGCGGGCTGGATGCGGATACAGGCCGCGTGGTCGGTAGCGATCATGAGCCGGGATGTGCCGTGCGCGCAACGCATACGATCAGTTTTATCGCGGGCAAGCCGGGATTGTTTACGCTCGATGGGCCCGATCATTGCGGCCAAATCAGTACCGATGCGCTTGGCTTGGCGAATGCCATCACCGCCCCCGGCGGGTTGCTGGCAATTGACGATTTTGGCGAATATTTGCAGCCTCGGCAACGCAACACGCATAAAGGCCGGTTTGGTTCGCTGGCTGTGATCGGCGGAGCGCACGGCATGAGTGGCGCGGCATTACTGGCGGGTCGTGCCGCGCTGCATCTGGGCGCGGGGCGCGTATTTGTCGGGCTGCTGGAAACATTGCCCGTTGATCCGCTGCAGCCGGAACTCATGCTGCGTTCAGCAATCGCTGCGCTAGCGCAGGCGACAACCGCAGTTATCGGCCCCGGTTTAGGTGCTTCTGACGCTGCGCTGGATATTCTGCGCCGTATCGCCAGCGCCGACTTTTCATTGCTGCTGGATGCCGATGCGTTGAATCTGTTAGCGCTACATCCCGTATTGGTGCGTCAAATTGCCCATCGCGCGGCACCCACCGTGCTCACCCCGCACCCTGCGGAAGCCGCTCGCCTGTTATCCACTACCACTGAATCAATTCAGTCTGACCGGGTGGCTGCCGCCCTGGAAATCGCACACCGATTCAGTGCATATGTCGCGCTCAAAGGCTGTGGCACCGTAGTCGCGCATCCCGATGGGCAATGGCGCATTAACCCGACAGGTAACGCGGGCCTCGCCTCTGGCGGGACGGGCGACGTGCTGGCCGGTATGGTGGGGGCGTTATTGGCCCAGGGTTGGTCGGCGAAAAGCGCCTTGTCTTGTGGCGTTTATCTGCATGGAGCTGCTGCCGATGCGTTAGTGCAAGCCGGGCAGGGGCCGATCGGCCTGACTGCTGGCGAAATTATTCCTGTGGCCCGCCGCCTTTTTAACGAATGGATTGCAACTCATGTCTGAACCCCGGCCACTGCTTGGCATACTTTACTTAATGGGTGCCGTATTTTTATTTACTTCGCTTGACGCTACCTCAAAATATCTGACGCAAACATTTCCTTTGCCCATGATAGTCTGGGCGCGCTACGGGATTCATCTTTTGCTGATGGTTTTCTTTCTTGCCCCAACCATGCGCTCCAGTCTGATTACGACAAAACATCCCTGGCAACAAATTGCCCGTGGCGTAGTGTTGATGACAACATCATGTTTTGGCATTGCCGGGTTTAGCATGCTGCCTCTGGCCGAAGCCACTGCGGTGATTTTTCTCTCTCCCTTGATCGTGGTGCTGCTGGCTCGCTGGCTGTTGGCTGAGAAAATCACGCTGGGACGATGGCTGGCTGTCGCCGCCGGTTTTTTGGGTGTGCTGTTGATTGCCCGCCCCGGTGGTGCGGTATCGGCCAAAGGTCTGCTCTTGATGGTTATCACGGCTTTTTTGTATGCCATTTACCAAATTCAGACACGGCGTTTGTCACCCTATGAAAATTCACTGACCATGCTGTTTTATGGGGCATTGGTGGGTTCGATCGGCTTGAGTATTGCGGTACCGTTTTATTGGGGCGGGCCGACACCGAACACGTTTCAAATTTTCCAAATTCTCTCGTTGGGCGTGCTGGGCGGATTAGGTCATTGGCTGTTCATCATGGCTTTTCGGCATGCCAAGGCCTCCACGCTTGCCCCTTTCACCTATGCGCAATTGATCTGGGCGACATTGCTGGGCTGGCTGGTTTATGACCATTTACCCGATGGTTTGGCCATTAGCGGGATGATCATCATTGCAGTGAGCAGCATGTCTATTGCGCTCTCCGAGCGCTTCAAGAAGCCTCCTGCACTGGATACGGATACAGTATGTTGAGCGCTGTTGTGCGGCCATCCGCATCCGCACATGCTTGCGGCGAAATCTGCGGGCATGGCGCAAGCCGCCACTGTGCGTAATCATGTCCGAAACTATGTCAATTGCTGGCGCGAAGACAAAACTGACTGAGAACCTTGGTCAAGAGCGCACCGAGCTTATGGCGTCCCCCTGTTAGAATCAAGCAGCACTTATTCAGGCTCACCATACTATGGAAACTTTGCAAAACCCGCTTACGCTGGCCGCTGAAATTGAACGCAATGTGCTGGTTGCGCTGGCAGAAGATATTGGCGGCGGCGATTTGACCGCATTACTCACCCCGGCGGATCGGCGCTCACAAGGCGCTGTGATCAGTCGTGAAAACGCTGTATTGGCTGGCACGGATTGGTTCAACGCCTGCTTTCATCGATTAGACCCGATGGCCGCCATCCGCTGGACAGTGCACGATGGGGAAAAAGTTCACGCGGGGCAAACACTCTGCCAGATAGAAGCCAACACCCGTGCGTTATTAACCGCAGAGCGTGCGGCGCTTAACTTTGTGCAGTTGCTGTCTGCTACTGCAACGGTGACGCGTGACTATGTTGATGCGGTGAGTGGCACACGTGCGCGTATTGTGGATACCCGAAAAACCTTGCCGGGTTTGCGCCTGGCGCAAAAATACGCGGTGACCTGTGGCGGGGGAACCAATCATCGGCTCGGCCTCTACGATGGGCTGTTGATCAAGGAAAATCACATCATCGCCGCAGGGGGCGTGATGCCAGCGCTAGAGCGCGCTCGTGCCATTGCTCATGGCGATGTTTTTATACAGATTGAAGTTGAAACGCTGGCACAGTTAAACGAAGCATTAGATGCCGGTGCACGGCTGATTTTGCTGGACAACATGAGTCTTGCGCAAATGCATGAAGCCGTCGCCTTGACCGCTGGCCGTGCACAACTCGAAGCCTCTGGCGGCGTCAGCTTGGAAACGGTGCGCAGTATTGCTCAAACCGGTGTGGATCGCATCTCTATTGGCAGCTTGACCAAAGATGTACGCGCGATCGATCTTTCTTTACGGCACAGCGAAGCTTGATTCTGCTAGAATCCGCGCCCTGCTAGGCCAAGTGAAACAAGGCCAACATCAGCGAGCCTCAGCGGAGAGGTGGATGAGCGGTTTAAGTCGCACGCCTGGAAAGCGTGTTTAGGTGTAAGCCTAACGCGGGTTCGAATCCCGCCCTCTCCGCCACTCACTTC
>JAUSQB010000173.1 GCA_030652715.1 Rugosibacter sp. | reverse complement strand
AATACTATCGCCAGCGCGCCAGTGCCGGGCTGATCATTACCGAAGGCGCTATCGTTGCTGCCGAAGCAGCAGGTTATCCTGGCACCCCTGGCATTTACAGCCCTGAGCAAGTGGCTGGCTGGCGGCAAGTGACGGACGCCGTGCATAAAGAGGGCGGGCGGATTTTTCTGCAGCTATGGCATTGCGGCCGCGCGTCGCACAGGTCGCTTTTGCCCAATGGCTTGCTGCCAGTCGCCCCTTCTGCCATCAAGCCGACAGGCGAAACCCTGACCTATACGGGCATGCAGGCGTTTGAAACCCCACACGCGCTCACCCTGGAAGAAATCCCCGGCATCATCGAGATGTTCCGGCACAGTGCACAATGCGCATTAGAAGCCGGGTTTGACGGCGTGGAAATCCACGGCGCGAATGGTTATCTGGTGGATCAATTTTTGCGTGATGGCGCTAATCAGCGCACGGATGCTTACGGTGGCTCAATCGCTAATCGTGCCCGTTTCATGCTGGAAGTCACCGAAGCGGTATGCAACGTATGGGGCGCGAATCGCGTCGGCATCCGTCTATCGCCCCTGCAAATCTTTAACGATATTAAAGACAGCAATCCCGAAGCCACCTTCACCTATGCCGTTGAAGCGCTTAACCGCTTCGGCCTGGCTTATCTGCATATTGCCGAAATGGGCATCGATAAACCTGGCGCTGCCGGCCCGGCATTTGATCTATTCAAACTGCGCGGTATCTGGAAAGGACTTTACATGACCAACTACGGCTACGACTTGGCACGCGGCAACGCGGTACTGGCCGACGGCCGTGCAGATATGGTCGCCTTTGGCGTGCCTTTCCTGGCCAACCCTGATCTGCCCCGCCGCTTTGCCACGGGTGCGGCACTTAACGCGCCGGATGTCGCGACTTTTTATGGCGGCGATGCCAAGGGCTACACCGACTACCCCGCTTTACCGGCTTAAAGCCCAACTCACCGCCACAGCAAGCGAAGAGCAACTATGGAAAACGACTTTTGGCACGAGCGCTGGGCAAAGCATGAAATCGGCTTTCACAAGCCGGAGATTCATCCTTATTTGCAGCAGTATTGGCCTAACCTGCAGATTCCCAAAAGTGCCAGGGTATTCGTTCCGCTGTGTGGAAAAACCCGCGACATGCTGTGGCTACGCGACCAGGGGCTGGAAGTGATGGGTGTTGAGTTAAGCCAACGCGCCGTGGAAGATTTTTTCATTGAAAATGAACTCACCGCCACGGTCACGCAGCACGGCGATTTCACTCTCTACGAAAATTCTGGTATCCGTATTTTTTGCGGCGATTTTTTCAAACTCACCGCAGCAGACTTGACAGACGTCACCAGCGTGTTCGACCGCGCCTCGCTCGTCGCCCTGCCCCCGGCCATGCGGCGCGACTACGCTGCGCACATGCAAAAAATTCTGCCGCCCGGCACGCAAACCTTGCTGGTGTGTTTTGCCTACCCGCAGGAACAAATGAACGGGCCACCCTTTAGCGTGGAAGCAGCGGAAGTCAGCACGCTCTTTGAGCCAACCTGCGAAGTCACTTTTCTGGCCGAGTTCGACGTATTGGAGAGCGAACCGCGCTTTCAGCAGCGCGGCTTAACACGTTTGTCTGAAAAGGTGTTTCGCCTGCGTTATTTGGCAAAAGCGTAAAAAGTCGGCGCTGGTGATACGGCGTTAAATGTTTCTTATCATTAAAACGACAAGATGAAAACAGAGTGAGGACAACGTCGTGCAAAAAAGAACCTTAGGGCATTCAGATATTAAAGTCGCCCCGCTCATGTTTGGCGGCAATGTGTTTGGCTGGACGCTGGATGAAGCTCAATCTTTCGAAATACTCGATGCCTTCATGGCGGCAGGCTTTGATTTCATCGATACGGCCGACGTTTACTCGCGCTTCATTCCGGGCAATCAAGGGGGGGAGTCGGAAACCATTCTCGGCAAATGGATGAAGGCGCGCGGCAACCGCAGCCGGGTTATTCTTTCCACCAAAGTCGGCATGGATATGGGCGACGGCCGACAGGGACTCTCCAAAGACTATATTTTCAAAGCGGTGGAAGCCTCGTTGCGGCGCTTGCAAACCGATTACATCGACTTGTATCAAGCGCATCTGGACGACAAAAATACGCCGCTCACCGAAACGCTGGAAACTTTCGATCAACTCATCAAGCAAGGCAAAGTGCGCGTGATTGGCGCTTCCAACTACACGCCGGAACGTCTGGAAGAAGCCCTGCAAGTCAGCAAAGACCATGGCCTGCCCGCGTATCAAAGCCTGCAGCCGCTGTATAACCTGTATGACCGCGCTGCCTATGAAGATGGCTTGCAGGCGGTTTGCCAGAAGAATGGCTTGGGCGTGATCCCTTATTTTGCGCTAGCCAGCGGCTTTCTCACCGGCAAATACCGCACCGGGGCAGACTGCAATTCAGCCCGCGGCGGCCTGGTCAAACGCTATCTGGATGAACGCGGCCTGCGCATCCTGGCCGCGCTCGACACAGTGGCGAAAGACAAGACAACAAGCCTTGCCGTCGTCGCACTCGCCTGGCTCATGGCCCGCCCCACCATCACCGCGCCGATTGCCAGCGCAACATCACTCAGCCAACTGCAAAGTCTGGTTGACGCGACAAAACTCACGCTGGACCAAGCGTCAATTGACTTGCTGAACCAGGCGAGTGCGGGTTAAGCGCCCAGCCATGAAAACCCGCCTTTTGGGAAATTCCAACATCGCCCTGGCCGAAATCGGCCTGGGTTGCATGGGCATGAGCGAGTTTTATGGCCCGAGCGACGATCAGCAATCGCTCGCCACCTTGACTCACGCGCTGGATATGGGCGTCAATTTTTTTGACACGGCTGACACCTATGGACTGGGCCATAACGAGCGCTTATTGGGCGAGTTCATCCATCAAGGCGGCACAGCGCGGCGGCGCAAAGCCGTCATCGCGACAAAATTTGGCATCGTGCGGCAAGCCGGACAGTATGAGCGGCGGATTGACAACCACCCGGATTACATCCGCGCTGCGTGCGAGGCCTCGCTGCAACGCCTGGGCGTGGATGAGATTGATCTCTACTATTGCCACCGCCGCCAGGCTGATGTGCCGGTTGAAGAGGTGGTGGGTGCGATGGCCGATCTCGTTCATGCGGGCAAAGTGCGGCAGCTGGGTTTGTCGGAAATCTCTCCCGCCACATTGCGCCGCGCCAACGCAGTCCACCCCATCGCTGCGGTACAAAGCGAATATTCATTGTGGTCGCGCGGGCCGGAAAATGGCCTGCTGGAAGCATGCGCTGAACTAGGCACGACATTTGTGGCTTACAGTCCGCTCGGGCGGGCGTTTCTGACGGGCACGGTAAAGAGCGATACCTTGACGGAGGATGACTTTCGCAAATTCAATCCGCGCTTTCAAGGTGAGGCAGCCATCATCAATCAAGTCCTGGTGGATGAATTACAAGCCTTTTCGACTGCGCGTGGCTTCACCAACGCGCAAATCGCGCTGGCCTGGTTGCTGAATAAATATCTTCACGTCATACCGATTCCAGGCACGCGACAGATGCGTTATGTGGAACAAAACGTGGCCGCTGCGGCAATCACACTGACTGCTGCTGAGCTGGCGACACTGGATGAACTCTTCTTGCCAGCACACGTTTCTGGCGCGCGTTATCCCAAAGCCGGTTTTGCTGGTGTGGAACAAGCATGACGCCTGTAAAACGCTTCATCTTTCTTTGTCAGCAGTTGAAGAGGATAGACGAAACAACCTACGAGGCGGCGCACGAATCGAGGATAATTGGCACTTAATTCCGGGTTAGCCGCTTATGTCCTCCACACCCTTGTTCGCTGAATTACCTCGCCCTCCCCTGCTCAATCGTTCCCTGACTGCCGCCTTGCAGGAAAAAATAGACGGCAAAACCAAACCGCTCGGCGCGCTTGGGCAACTGGAAACGCTGGCGATGCAGATCGGCCAGATACAAAACACGCTCGCGCCACACATCCTTCAGCCGCATATTCTCGTCGCTGCGGGCGACCACGGTGCGGCCAAGGCCGGTGTATCGGCCTATCCGCAGGAAGTGACCTGGCAGATGGTGGA
>JAUSQB010000169.1 GCA_030652715.1 Rugosibacter sp. | reverse complement strand
CAACTCTCTGTGCTGCCCTTGCCCCACAGCTACCCGGTCAGCTGCTGACGGTGGAAGTACAGCTGTATGAAGTCTTTGCGCATGGCAAAACCATCGACTACGAGCGCAAGTTCGCCTACTGGCAACCCAGGCAACGATAATGATGAGAAAGCATGGCAAAGCTGCAGTCTTAAATGAGACATGGAACGAAACTCAAAGCGAAACATGTAATGAAGGTGTCGAAATTTTTTACAATCAGCCTGAATAAAAAAGAAAAGAATAAATATAATCATTTATTATCAATATGTTATTTATTATGGCACAGTAGCTGCTTTATGTAGGTCAAGCAGCGTTTCTGATGGACTCGCGGTGGAAGCAACTGAAATAACCAAAGTAACGAAACACCAACTTTTAGGGAGTAAACAAGATGAAAAAATTTACAAAACTAGCCATGGCTGCAGCAATCGTTGGTGCCACCAGCTTTGGCGCTGCGGCTACGCCGGTGACTGAGTTGTACTTTAGCCAGAATGCTGGGTTTTTGAACCCAACAACCGATGCGAGTGCTGTCACCGGGTTTTTTGGCAACCAGATTTTCTCTACAACTAACCCCGTTGCCGATCCAGCAGGAACATTTGCCAAAATGCAATGGACTACCGGCCCGGGCACAGATTATCCGGGTACCAGTTCAATTTCCGTTAATGGCTACAACGACGTAACAAGTCTGACTCCTTCAAGCACCTTTGGTCTGGATACGAACAGCAACGGCTTGTGGAATGAGGGTGAGATAGCTATTATCTCCCGTCTGCAGCAGCACAATGAAGTGGTTGGCGGGGTGTTTCCTAATCCTCTCTGGATTGCCGATGTCGTTGCCAATTTGCGCATTTTTTCTGATGCGGGACATACGGATAACATTCACAGTGAACTAGGTGTTACAACAAGAATCAATTTCTGGGAAACCTCGAATCTTGTTAATGGGGTAACTGGTCTGTGTAACTCTCCGGCTCCCCTTGGTTCGCAATGTGATGACATTTATACAGTCTTAACGTCAACGTTTGACTCTACTTTCTTCTCCTATAACGGTAATAATTACGAACTTCAGTTCTGGCTCGTCCCAGGCATCGGAACCTTGGTTCAACCGTTTGGCCCTGATGCGATTCGTGTCTTCACGGCTGAAAATCAGGATAGTGAAATTTTTGTTGGCATGAGCTGGCGTGCTGTGCCTGAGCCGGGTTCATTGGCTCTGGCGGGTCTCGGTCTCACAGCCTTGGCTGCCTTGCGTCGCCGTAAGCATGTTGCTGCCTAAAAAAGAATAAGAATGGATTAAAGCCATTCCTTTCTGAAATAGCTGGCTAAAAGGGCTTCTCTCAAAAGAGAAGCCCTTTTTTATTAGCGAGTTCGAGAAACACATTAATCTTCCGTATAGTCTTAAATTTAGTTACCCGATTCGGGTTTCCATTGAATGGAACAGTCTTTATTACTACGGAGAAAACATGCAATTAGTAGCGCATGCAATAACGCCCTCCTCTGAAACGCTAGATAGTCTTCGGGTAACTGGTGTTATTCAGTGGGGAAGCGGGGAAGAGTTGCGACTTTGGGTAGATATTCCAGAGGAATATGCCGAGGCAATTTCAGAAACGGGAAACCCGTGGCTAGTTGCCATGCTGCCGATGGCAGCAAGCCTTGGTGAAAATATTGAGCTGTCGCTCCCCGTAGATGCCTTACTACTGGAGAATGCGCGAGGAGTCCTGGCAATCTGGAAAGAATGGTATCCCGAGCTGCATATTATTGATATTTATTGTCCAGTACAGGGATATGCCGCGCCAAAACCCGCACGCACGGCAACATTCTTTTCAGGAGGCGTCGATTCCTACTTTTCTATTGCCCGCAGGATGCCGCAGAATGTGCAGGGCATACCGGCGGTTGGCAAAGTGGATGACTTGCTCACCGTGTGGGGTTTTGATGTGGGAGTGTATGACGAAACCCAGTTTCGTCCATTGGCTGGAGTGCTGGCGGAGAGTGCTAAAAGACTCGCACTGAATCACATTCTCGTGCGCACGAACTTGCGTGAAGTGATGGCGGTTTATCGAAAACAATGGGGGCCGCTGACTCATGGCGCGGGATTAGCATTTATCGGCTTGATGCTTGAGCGGCGGTACGGAGAAATTGTTTTAGGGTCGACCTATCCTTATGGCGCACTTTCCCCGTGGGGGTCGCATCCATTGGTTGATCCACTGTTTTCAACCTCGGGAGTGAGCATAGTCCATGATGGTGCAGCAATGACCCGGATTGGGAAAACAGAGCTTGCTGCTCGTTTACCAGAAACCAGTCGCTCGCTGCATGTTTGTCAGGCGGCTGGGCTGCATAACTGCTCGCGCTGTGAAAAATGTTATCGCACCATGATCGCTTTGGATATTCTTGGGCTGAAGGAAGCTTTCAGCGCAACATTTGATTGGTCTGCTTACACTCTTGTGGGGGTAAGCAAAGTCTATGTCGGCGGGGGGCTGCAACAGATTTTTTATACGGAAATGATCTCCGCTGCGCAGGTGCGAGGCCGTGCAGATATTTTCAATGTTTTGCTTTATGCCGCAAAGCATTCTGGCCGCCTGGCTCCCTTCATTTCTTTTGCAGATTGGCTTGCCGGCCGTCCGGTAGTTTGGCGGCTTGGTGTGGCCTTGCGACGACGATTACTGAGAGGATTGATTCAAAAAGAGTACATCAACCTTTGAGGTATCAAAGGCAAAAGTAACAGGGGTGTGTCATCGAATGTGTTCACCTAGCGGTATGATGCAGTTTCAAATATGACCATTAGCCACTTTCGATTTGATGTGATTGTCTTTGCCTCAGCAAAACTTGCTTTGCGTAATCTGCTACGCCATCGCCGCCGCGCATTGATCGCTATTTTTTCTGTGGCTTTCGGAACAGCGGCGCTTGCGGTAGCCAGCGGGTTTATCGCAGGGATGTTTGCGGACTTTCGTGAAGCAACGATCGAATCCCAATATGCGCATATCCAGATTACGCGGCCGGGTTATCACGAAAATGGTCTGGCTGATCCCGCTCAGTATTTATTGCCGAATGATGCAGCGGCACAAGTTTTACGCAGGTTGCCGCATGTCCGAGCCTGGGGGCCGCGGCTGGGCTTGACAGGTTTGGTGAGTCATGGCGAGTCCACGCTTCCTTTCGTGGGTGAGGGGTTTGATCCTGCACAGGATTTGACGGGCGACCGCTCTTTGAAAATCATTCAAGGGCGCCGCCTGGGTGCTGCCGACCATGATTACATTCTGATAGGCAAGGGTTTGGCAATGCTGATGGGGGTGCAGGCGGGCGATGCTGTCGTGGTGCTGGTAGATACGCCCACCAGCGGCTTGAGCGCTATTGACGCAAAAGTAGCCGGGGTATTCGAGTCAGTGAGCAAGGCGTATGACGATAGCGCTCTGCTGCTTCACATTCAAGCTGCACGCAAGCTGCTCAAGGTGGATGGTGCACATAGCTGGCTGGTTTATCTGGATAAAACAGAAAACACCTTGCGTGTGGCAGAAAGTTTACATATGCGCTTTGGTATACCCCAGTTTGAGGTGCGCACCTGGGATCAACTGGCCGAATTTTATCGGCGGGCAGTTGATTTGTTTCAACAGCAGTTGGCTGTGGTGCGTTTCATTGTGGTGGCGATTATCTTGCTTGGCATCAGCAACACCATGATGATGAGTGTGATGGAGCGCACAGGAGAAATCGGGACAGCGATGGCGTTGGGGGTTAGGCCGCGTATTCTGCTCGGCCAGTTTGTGCTGGAAGGCGCGTTCATCGGGTTAATCGGCAGCCTGGCCGGGCTTATGCTGGCAGTGATGATCGGCTGGGGAATTGATGCGTTGCACATTGACATGCCCCCGCCCCCAGGGCTTGCGCGGGGCTATCTTGCGCATCTGTTATTTACCCCGGCTACTGCGCTGGAGGCGCTGCTCGTCGGCGTGGGTGCTACGACACTGGCGAGTCTTTATCCTGCCTGGCGGGCATCGCGCATGGTTATCGTTGATGCGATTCGCCATAATAAATAAGGGGTTTAAGTGTTCGGACTTTTCAAGTTAGCCAGTCGTAATGTTTTTCGACACCGTGGGCGTACGCTGATGACACTGGCTTCTATCGTGTTTGGTGTGGCTGCATTGATCCTGGCGGGTGGCTTTATTGAAGACACGATTGTGGAAACAGGCGAATCGATGATTCGTTCAAGCACAGGCCATATGCAGGTAGCCCGCAAAGGGTACTGGCAGTATGGGGCGCGCAGCCCGGAGAAATATCTGATGGAGGATCCGGAAACATTACGCCGTGAATTGGCGGCAGCCCCCGGGGTGGATGATGTGATGCTGCGTATCGGTTTTTCAGGGCTGCTGGGTAATGGCCGCACGGACTGGTCAATTGTAGGTGAAGGCGTAGAACCCTCGCGCGAGCAGCGTTTGGCGAGTTATATCACAGTGGTTGCTGGCCGTCGTCTGGGAGACGGTGACGCGTTTGGCATGATGATTGGTCAGGGGGTTGCAAAAGCACTCAAGCTCAAGCCGGGGGAACCGGTAACCTTGCTGGTCAGCACCCCGGGAGGGGCAACCAACCTGCTTGAGTTTCAAGTCACCGGTGTTTTTCAGACATTCTCAAAAGATTATGACGCTCGTGCGGTGCGTATTCCTCTGGCTGCGGCCCAGGAACTGCTGGCAACTCCGGGGGCGCACACTGCGGTGGTGCTGCTCAAAAATACGGTGGATACCGATCGTGTTGCAGGTTCGATGGGCGACAAGCTCGACCGCCAAGGTTATGAGATGAAAACCTGGGTCGAGCTGAATACGTTTTATACCCAGACGGTAACGCTTTATCGGCAGCAGTTTGGTTTTTTGGTGGTGATTATTCTGGCCATGCTGTTAATGAGCGTCTCTAATACGGTCAATATGGGTATTTTTGAACGCGCTAGCGAATTTGGCACCATGATAGCTTTGGGCGATCGTTCTTCTCGTGTTTTCACCTTGGTTGTGATTGAAAGTTTTTGGCTGGGTCTTCTGGGCGCATCAGGCGGGGTTGTGGTTGGTATTACGCTTGCCAAATTTATTTCACTGGCCGGAATTCCTATGCCGCCACCGCCAAATGCAGACCAAGGTTATATCTCGCATATTCTGGTTGTGCCTAATGTCGTTGCTTTATCATTCATTATCGGGGTGGTAGCTGCTGTCCTGGCGTCGTTAAAACCAGCACGAACAATTAGCCGCAAGCCAATTGCCGAGGCGCTACGCGAGGGGGTTTGAGTCGGGGTGGTTGCAGGGATGAAGTATCGGCCACCATTTTCATGGCGGCGCTATACAGGGTATGATTGCGACAGTTATGCAGTTTGCTTTGCTGATCACTACTTACTTATGACCACATTGAATTACTATTACTTGCGTGAATCTGCAGTTTTTTTACGCTATCTTTGGGGCGTCTATGATTAAGTCTGCGTTGGGCCATACCGTTCGGACTACGACTTTGTTGCAGCTTTTGTTTGATTTCGGTTTTATTGTCGTTGGTATTCTGATCGCGGCCATGTGGGTCAAAAGCGGGTTGCCGATTAATCCTGTTGTGCTTGTTTCCTATGCAGCGATTCTTGCGCTGACTTTGTTGGCGGTCAATAGCTGGCTGGGGTTTTATCAAAGGATTCATGATCGTACCGTTGAGGATTCGCGTGCGCGTGCGGTGCTTGCTTTGCATCTGTCGGTACCGGTCGCCTATCTGGTTTTGCTGATTTTGCCGATTGCAGAAGCGGATCGGACATTTCTTGAGCTCAGCGGCATGGCTGCGCTCTTTGGTATGTTGTCGCACCGCGTGTTTGCTTCGCACCGCAAAAAAAACTCGCGCGTCACTCATCGTATTCTCGTGTTCGGGATAGGTCACGAGGCTGCAAAAGTAGCTGCTGCACTGAACCAGGAAGATCCGACCATTCAGGTCGTGGGTTTTTATCCTGGTCCAATGTGCAAGGAGATCATGGTACCGCAGGATCGCGTGCTTCCTCAAATAATGCCTTTGGTGGACACTGCGGTTTTTCACAAGGTCGATGAAATTGTTGTTGCCATGGATGATCGTCGCGGGGGGCGAATGCCATTGCGAGAGTTACTCGATTGCCGGGTGTCGGGTATTTTGGTTTTGGATATGTCCAGCCATTTTGAACGCATGCTGGGGCAGATTCGACTTGATGCTTTACGTGCAGGCTGGTTGATTTTTGGCGACGGTTTTCGCCAAGGAGTGCGGCGCTCATTTATAAAACGCGTTTTTGACATCATCGCAGCGCTTATCCTGCTGATTGTTTTTTCTCCAATCATGCTGGTTACTGCTTTACTCATTCTTCTGGAAGATGGCGCTCCAGTACTTTACCGCCAGGAGCGGGTTGGGCTTAATGGGCGGCTGTTTAACGTCATCAAGTTTCGCAGCATGCGGCGCGATGCGGAAAGCGATGGAAAGCCGCGCTGGGCGGTGGCCAATGATGACCGTACCACCCGTGTTGGGCGCTGTATCCGCAAAGTGCGTATTGACGAACTGCCACAGCTTTTTTGTGTGCTCAATGGTTCGATGAGCATGGTGGGACCACGGCCCGAGCGTGCGTTTTTCGTAGATCAACTGACCAAGGAAATTCCTTATTACGCCATCCGCCACAGTGTGAAGCCCGGTGTAACAGGGTGGGCCCAGGTGAGATATCACTACGGTGCCTCGGTTGAAGACGCCGTGCAAAAGCTGCAATACGATCTTTATTATGTTAAAAACCACACGCTTTTGCTTGATCTTGTGGTGATCTTTGAAACTGTCGGTGTTGTTGTGGGCGGAAAAGGGGCGCAGTAGATAGAAAAAAAGTGTCGGTTTTTTTTACTATTTATTTTTGGTGATTATTTTTTCTTTTTTTAAATCATTTAGTTATGGTTAATGGCGCAATATTTGCTTGTTAACTCGTATTGTGTATTTGTAATGTAGCTTGCTAAGAGCCGTCACGCGATAGAATGACGAAAGATTTTCTGAGCGAGCACAGTTAGAAATGCAAATGCCCTATCCAGTTTCTCTTGTTTATTAAAGCGTCAGATTTGTAAAGGGAGTTAGCCATGAACGTACCAGATCATCCTGTGAATTCCGAGAACCAGCCTAAAGAAAACAAGCAGCGTGCCCGTCGGCGCTTTGTCCGCGGTGTTGGGGTGGCTGTGCCTGTGGTCATGACAGTTCGGTCTACTTCGGCATTGGCGGCACAATGTTTTGCCCCATCGGCTGCAGCCTCGATTGCGCTGTTGAGCAGTCGCCTGGATCGCGAGACGTTGAATTGCACCGGACGGACGCCAGGATTTTGGGGTAATGCATGGAAAACGCACGCCACTGTCTGGGAAACCTCTGGTGGTGAGGGCAGGTTGTTTTCTGATGTCTTTGGAGGCGGTTTCCCGGGTAAATCTCTCAAAGAGGTCATGGCGCTCAATGGTAATCAAGATAAATGGCAGCTTGGGGCCCATCTTTCCGCCGCTTACCTCAACAACAAAATGGGTTGGGTGCCAGATACGGTTATGAGTCCTCAGGATTTGCGGGATATGTGGGCCGGGAAAAATGGCACTTACACGCCTACAGCTGGAGTGACATGGGGTGGAGAAGCAATCGTTGCTTACTTGCAGACGACCATGCCGCTCTGATTTTCACGGTATAGACTAGACCGCGTATTCCGTTAGCCATCCGTTTGAACGCAATCTATTCTCTGTGCCCTGATTTAAGGCTTGATGTTCGCCCCTGCGAGGATGGTGTTTTGGTCCACGACAATACGGCACGCACAACGCACTTGATTTCCCCTGCGGCGTGGGATTTTTTTGTTTCTTTATCGCAGACACACCCTGCGATAGTGCAGTGCGAACTAAGCGAGCCAGAGGCTACCGACATATCGAAGGATGGTTATAGCCGTTTGGCGATATTGAACGCGCTGGAGCGCGCCGGTCTCATTATGCGATGCTGAGGTTGGCGGATGTTTCAGACGCCGACTTCGCGCATAGCCTGCGCTACGGCGCTTTTCGGCTTCAGGTAGGTGGTTTTTCGCTACGCATTGATAGCGATGTTGATGCCCTTCGCACAGGGCTGCGACAAATGTATGCCCGCTACCCCGTATCACTTTCAGGCGGTTACTACGATTTTGACTTGGGCATTCGTCCGGCGTCGTTGCTGCGCCGCTGGTTCCGGCGGAATGTCGTGTTTTCACTTTCCGGCCAAGCACCTTTTTTGCCCATGGTGGTTGATCATGCGCATGCGTTATTTGAATGGGGGTTGAACTGGACGATAGGCAGTTCGGTTCATCAATACCTTATTCTCCATTCGGCAGTCGTCGAGAAACAAGGCAAAGGTGTCATGCTGTCGGCTGTTTCAGGCAGTGGCAAGAGTACGTTGACAGCAGAACTGGCCATGCGCGGCTGGCGAATTTTTTCGGATGAACTGGCCTTGATTGATGGGCCTGCATTGCGGCTGGTTCCTTTTCCTCGTCCCATCAGTTTGAAGAACCAGTCGATTGATTTGATGCGCAGACGGTATCCTGAGGCGCAGTTTGGTCCGTTGGCGCACGACACCCAGAAAGGGACAATTGCCCATCTGCGGGTGCCCGATGCCTCTGTTGAGCGCGCTACTGAAACGGCACCGCCTGCGTTGATTATTTTTCCTAAATGGACAGCAGGTGCGCCATTGCGTGTGCAACCCGTGGGTGCCGGGCAAGCGGCTATGCGCTTGATTGACCAATCGTTCAACTATCCTGTGCTGGGGCCGCTGGGGTTTTCACGCCTGGCTGATCTGGCGCAGTCTGCTCCGGCTTGGGAACTTGAGTACTCGTCCCTTGACGATGCCGTCGATGCGCTCGATGACTTGCTGGCTGACGATGATGCCTGATATGCCTGGCTTATCGCCTTTACTCAACTTTCTGGCCGATCATTCAAGTGCTGCGCATCTGGATGAGGAAGGCTGGAGTTTGCTATTGGCCGAGGCACGCGCTTGTGGCGTGATGGCACGGGTCGCTAAGGTATTAGAGCAGGATTACCCGGCACTGTTGTCCTCTCATGCGCCACCCCAGGTGATGTCGCATATTATTGCTGCCACGCGGCAGAGCGATAGCCTGGCGAATGATGTGCAGCGTGAGCTGAGTTTTCTGAATGACGCCTTGGCTGACGTTCGAACCCCTGCTTTATTGCTCAAAGGCGCTGCGTATTGCGCGGCTGGCTTGCCCGCAGCGCACGGACGGATATTTTCCGATATTGATTTGCTGGTTGCGCGATCATTTCTCCCTCAGGCAGAAGCAGCTTTGATGTTGGGTGGCTGGGCGGTGAGCCGACAGGATAAATATGACCAGCGTTACTACCGCGAGTGGTCGCATGAGATACCGCCGATGACGCATTTGCAGCGGGGAACAACGATAGATTTGCATCACTCGCTGGCCATGCCCACTTGCCGTATCCAAATTGACTCCGGGCAGATGATCTCAGAAGCCGTTCCGCTGCCAGGGCAGGGAAACTGGTTTCGTCTGAAAGACGAAGATATGGTTTTGCATGCCGCAAGCCACTTGTTATTGAATTCGGAATTTGATCGCGGGTTGCGTGATTTGTGGGATATCGATTTGCTGATGCGGCATTTTGAAACCACAACGCCGAATTTTGCCAGCCGTGTTCTGGTTCGCGCCGAGGCTGTTGGTTTGGGCCGGATAGTGCGCAGTGCTTTTGCACTGTGTCATCGTTTTTTTCGCACGCCATTGCCTGGGCCGGTGCTGGCAAGCGGCAGTCCTCTGCTGTGGCTTTTGGCGTGTTCGGCGAATACGCGTCATCCACACACGCGACCGCGTTGGCAAGGGGTGGCAGATCAGCTGCTTTTCGTGAGGGAGCTTGCCTTGCGGTTGCCTGCGCATTTGCTGGTTAGGCATCTGTGGCATAAAGCTGCTGCGGGGGTCACTTCACGAGAGAAGGTACCGGTTTAGCGCGGCTGGTTAACCCGCTGCACGTAATATTCCGTGAGCGTATTTTTATCGGTTGGACGATGCGCGGGCAATCAAGTCCAGCAAGAAGCTGGCAGGGATGGCGTAGCTGATCCCCGATGGTTTTTCAAGTGCGGACTCTTTGGTTCCCTTGATGAATACCATGTTGAGAATGCCAACGACCTCGCCAGTATCCACGTCGAATAGCGGGCCGCCGCTGTTGCCGGGGTAGGCGGTGGCATCTAGCTGGTAGATGGAAAATGCGCCGCTGCGCAAACGACGAATGGGTTTTTCCTTAAGTTGGGCAGAGTTTCCTGCAGGTAGCGCGATTGGCGTAATCGAAGAAATGATGCCACGGTGTGTCACCGGCGAGAAGCCTAGCGATCCGCCAATAGGAAAGCCGATAAAAGCGACTGCTTGTCCTTCACGCACATCAGCCGCAGGCTTTATTTTTAGTGCAGGAAGCGATGGGCCGGAAATTCGTAGCAGGGCCAGATCATGGTCTGCGTCGGTCACTTGCAGACTGGCATTGCGCCGATGCAGCTCATTGCCTTGCCTGACCAGAACGGCCAGTGTTTCCTGTTGTGATGAATCGAGTACTGGTGGAATGACATGTGCATTAGTGGCAATCATTGAGCCATTATCAAGCGCAAACCCGGTTCCACGCATCAGAAACGACGGGTTGCGCAATGGGCTAAAGGTGCCTACAACCACAATCGAGGGTTTGATGGCCGCTATGGTCTCTGGCAAGTCGGCCTGTGCGGCAGGCGTCGTCAAGGCGAGGGTCAAGGTGGTTGCAAGAATAAACAAGCAGCGGGGCATGCGGTGTTCAAACCAAGAGTTGTCGGTCATGGCTTGATACGTGCCATGCGCCGCGTAATTTGAGGCAGGCTGGGCGATGGTTGGGCGATGGCAGGGTTAAAAGGGTGTTCGCGTTGCGGAAACACGGCGAGAATGCGCTTCACGTACTGGCGTGTTTCCGCATAAGGCGGAATGCCCAGGTGCTGGTTAATTGCACCCTCGCCGGCGTTGTACGCCGCAGCGACAAGTGCGACATCGCCGCGAAAATAAGCTAATAGCCAGCGCAGATAAGCCAGCCCGCCGCGCACATTTTGTTCAGGGTCAAAAGGTTTTTTTACATTGAAGCGAGCGGAAGTTTCGGGTATGAGCTGCATGAGCCCCTGTGCATTTTTTGGTGAAACGGCGGTGGGATTGAGATTGGATTCTGTATGTGCCACAGCAAAGGCAAATTGTGGCGAGACACCATATTCGGGTGCAAGACGGCTGATCAAAGCGGCTAGTTGCCGTTGCTTCTCGTTAGTAAAAATCCATTCCCCCTCATTGCCGGGGAGGCTGTATTCGCGCGGACAATCAGGCGGTTCGGTTACGGGCGAGCTAACAAATGGCAACATCTTCTGCGATGGTTCATGGCCTTGGTCGGCAGCGAGTGTAAATAGGTAGGCAGCCATCCCATCGTTACGTGGCACGCCGCGTCCATTCATGTATATCCAGCCGAGACTGTAGCGCGCCTCCGGATCGCCTGCCATGGCCCCTTGGCAGTAAAGCGCAATGGCCTTTTTCAGGTCTTTGGGCAAACCCTCGCCATGTTCAAAGGCCAGCGCCTTTTCATGCAAGGCGCGCCATGTTTCGCTGGTTTGATTTTGTCCTGCAAAAGTCGGCGCTGGCAAGACGGCGGATACCGCCAGGATCAGGATCATTTTTGTTACGTGTGCGATGGCACGCCGAAAAACACCAAAAGCAGGAGATTTTGCCGTGTTCATGGAGGCTTTTCTACAGACCTTTACTGAGCTCAACAACTTCGGCATGAGCCGAAAATTTGTCGCCCAATTTGGCGAGCGTATCCAATGCTTGTTTCGCCTCTGTTTTCTTTCCGGCCTTGATCAGCGCTTTGGCGTAGCTCAGGCGAATGTCGGGGTTTTGTGGTGCGAGCGAAACCGCTTTTGCGAGAAGGTCAATCCCTGGGGCAAGCTTTCCCTGGGTAACATACAGTGAGCCTAGGGTTTCCATAATCTCGGGCTGATTGGGTGCCAGCGTGTTGGCTTCTTCGGCATAGGCCATGGCTTTGGGGTCATGCATTTGCCCCAGCGACCAAGCCAGATTGTTCAGGATGGCCGGATTTTTTGGGGCAATCGCCAGTGCAGCACGGTAATGAGCCACTGCCGTTGCGTAGTCTTTGCGCTTATTTGCCGTGTCGGCCACAAATAGGCGGAAGGCTTGATCATTCGGGTGTGCCTTGATCCAGGTGTCGATTGTGCTGGCAGCTTCTGCTGTCTGGCCACTTTGCAGCAAGGCGATATACAGGCGTCTTGCCAGATCGGTGGTCGGCGCTGCTTTCAGGCCAGCACGGTAGGCTGTAGCGGCTTCTTTCCAGTCTTTTTGAGCCAGATGGATATCGCCTTCCAGTACATAGCCGGCAGACTCGCTGGGTTGCGCTTTCTTGATCGCCTGGGCCGTGGTCAGCGCATCGCTAAATCGCCCATCGGCCATATCCATCATGATCTTGGCGCGTTGCAGGGGGAGCGAGTCTGGTTGCTTGTTGAGTCCTTTGGCCAGGCTTTCGCGGGCCGCCTGTTTATTTTTGGCAGCCAGATGAATGTCGGCGATTCGGAGGTAAGGCTGCGGGTTGTTTGGCAGCAGGTTAGCGAGTTTGTTATATGTCGCAAGGGCTTGATTCGTGTCTCCCGCAAACTGATACACCTGTCCGGAAACTTC
>JAUSQB010000341.1 GCA_030652715.1 Rugosibacter sp. | reverse complement strand
GTTTGATACTTATTCAGTGTTTCCTTAATTGCTAGGCATTAGTGGTCGCTGACGGCATAATGTTCATGCATTAAAGATTAAACCCAAGGATAGAGCACGATGAATTTTGACAAGGAAATCGATGCGCGTGGCTTGAAATGTCCGCTGCCGATTTTGCGTACCAAGAAAGCGCTGGTTGAGCTAGCGTCTGGTCAGGTGTTGCGTATTCTGGCGACAGATCCTGGCTCGGTACAAGACTTTGCAGCGTTTTCTCGCCAGACGGGTAATGCCTTGCTTGGCAGCCAAAACCTTGATGGTGAGTTTGAGTTTTTTATGCAGCGCAAATAGTCGGCGTCGATATACGTAAGACTTTGATATGAGCGAGTCTTCAATGAGTCGATCCGTATCAACATCAAGTCAGTCGCGATATTTGTGCCCCCAGTTTTTCTCGTAGCGAGATAAATCCCGCCAGCCGCTCGCGCTCCTGCGCGACCACATTCGCCGGGGCGCGTTCAACAAAGCTCGCGGTTTGCAGCTTGGCTTCGGCTTTGGTGATTTCACCTTCAATGCGCGCGAGTTCTTTGCCGATGCGCTCTTTTTCAGCGGCGACATCAATCTCGATTTTCAGCATCAGGCGGAAGTCGCCGACGATTTGCACCGGGGCGTCGGTATCGGGCAGGGTGTCGACCACGCTGACGTCCGATAGCTTGGCTAGAGCGGCTAAATAAGGCGCGTAGGCTTGCAAGGCCGCCGTCCCGGAAAGGGACTGTCCAGGGACGCCCAGAAACGGGTTCAAAGATTCAAAGCTTTGCGGCGTCTCACCAGCGCCGACTTTATTGCCCGTTCCAATCAGCGGCACTTTCTGCGCAGGCGATAAATTCATCTCGCCACGCAGGCTGCGGCAGGCGTTGACCATGTCCTTCAAGGTCGCAACCCAGGCTTCGGCGGCGGGGTCGATGGCGATTGGGTTGGCTACTGGATAGGCTTGCAGCATGATGGATTCGCTGCCGTCGTCTGTGGCTTTGTCGGCCGATTTGCCCGCCGACTTTCCTGCAATGGGTGCAACCTTCTGCCACAGTTCCTCGGTGATAAACGGAACCAGCGGATGCACGACGCGCAGGATGGCTTCCAGCACGCGGATCAGCGTTCGCCTTGTGCCACGCTGCTGCGCCTCGTTGCCGTTTTGCAACTGCACTTTGGCGAGTTCCAGATACCA
>JAUSQB010000156.1 GCA_030652715.1 Rugosibacter sp. | reverse complement strand
GCCAAAGTGCTCAAGTTCGACCAGGAGAAAAACCGCGTGAGCCTGGGCATGAAGCAATTGGGTGAAGATCCCTGGGTGGGCATCGCCCGCCGCTACCCAGCCACGACACGTTTGTTTGGTAACGTGACCAACCTGACTGACTATGGCGCTTTTGTGGAAATCGAGCAAGGCATTGAAGGCTTGGTGCACGTGTCAGAAATGGACTGGACCAACAAGAATATTCATCCGACCAAAGTTGTTCAGTTGGGCGATGAAGTTGAAGTCATGATTCTTGAAATTGATGAAGAGCGTCGCCGTATCTCATTGGGCATGAAGCAGTGCATCCCCAACCCATGGGAAGACTTTGAGATGAATCACAAGAAAGGCGATAAAGTCAAAGGTTTGATCAAATCGATCACTGATTTTGGCGTGTTTATTGGCCTGCCTGGCGGTATTGATGGCTTGATTCATCTCTCCGACCTCTCTTGGTCAATGCCTGGTGAAGAAGCCAAGCAAAACTTCAAGAAGGGTGATGAGCTCGAGGCATTGGTGCTGGCCATTGATGTCGAAAAAGAGCGCATTTCTCTGGGTGTCAAGCAGCTCGATGGCGATCCATTCACCAGCTTTGTGGCGACACACGACAAGAGCAGCATGGTCACAGGCCCGGTGAAGAGTGTTGATGCGCGCGGTGCGGTGATTGATCTGGGGGATGATGTCGAGGGTTATCTGCGTGTGTCTGAATTTTCGCGTGAGCGGACAGAGGACATGACCCAGCATCTGAAAGTGGGCGATGCGGTAGAGGCAATGATTATTAACGTGGATCGCAAAACACGTTCTATCAATCTATCCATCAAGGCCAAGGATCAGGCTGAGCAGTCTTCTGCGATTCAGAAGCTGGCTGCAGAAAGTTCCGGCAATGCCGGTACGACCAGTCTGGGTGCTTTGCTTAAAGCCAAGCTCAAGCAGCAATAATCCGCTGCTATCATGACTAAATCGGAACTCATCAACCGGTTGGCAGATCGGTTTCCGCAGTTGGGGGCGAAAGATGCCGATTACGCGGTAAAAGTTCTGCTCGATGCGCTCTCCGCTGCTTTAGTGAACGGGGATCGCATCGAAGTCCGCGGGTTTGGTAGTTTTTCATTGAACTATCGCCCCCCGCGGATTGGCCGCAACCCCAAGTCGGGTGAGAAGGTGCACGTGCCTGAAAAATACGTGCCTCACTTCAAAGCCGGTAAAGAGCTGCGGGAGCGGGTTGATCTTGGGCTGGCAAAGCCGTGAATTTCGCCGTAACAGCGTCTGAAATCTGGGTGTATAAAAGCGGCACCTGTTTTTTATTAGGTGCCGCTTTTTTCATTCTGCTGCTTGTACCCTTGCCTTACTGATCATGATGTCGACTTTATTTCGCTTTTTCCTGTGGGTTTTTCGCGCCTTCCTTTTTTTTGCTCTGCTGGGCTTGGCGATCAAAAATAGTGGCACGATGTTGCTGAGATTTTTTTTCAATCAAGAATGGACGGCCCCTGTCTCGCTCGTTATTCTGACTGTCTTTGCGTTGGGTGTCGCCGTCGGATTAACGGCAGCAATCAGCTTCTCGCGCCGCCGCAAGCCTAAAGTAAATGCATAAATGTATAAACGCGTAAGCGCCAAATAAAACAATGGAAATTGAGCTTTGGTGGTTGCTCGCAATCCCCGGATTTTTTGTGCTCGGCTGGATTGCTGCGCGCATTGACATTAAACAGCTGGTCAATGAGTCGCGAGCTTTACCGAGCTCCTACTTCAAAGGGTTGAATTTTCTTCTCAACGAACAGCCCGATCAGGCGATAGAAGCCTTTATCGAAGCGGCGCGAGTTGATCCGGAAACGATAGAACTGCACTTTACCTTAGGCAGCTTGTTCCGCCGTCGCGGCGAGACGGATCGCGCGATTCGCATGCACCAGCATCTGATTGATCGAGATGTGCTGGATCCAGCGCAGCGTTTGCATGCGCTATCTGAACTTGGGCAGGATTATCTCAAAGCGGGTTTGCTGGATCGTGCCGAAGAGATTTTTCTCAAATTGCGGGGGACAGAGCGCGACGAAGAAGCTCTCAAGAATTTGCTGGAAATTTATCAGCAAGAAAAAGAGTGGAAGAAAGCCATTGAAATCGCCGAAGCCTTGCCTAACCATGCGGATCATTTGTGGCAAAAGGCAGTAGCTGAGTTTCACTGCGAAATGGCCGCCAATGTCTTGTTGGGCGGGCAAGTGGATGAAGCGCGGGAGTTGTTGCAGGTTGCGCTGACGCGTAACCGAAAATGTGTTCGGGCACTTTTGCTGCTAGGTGATTGCGAAATAAAAGTCGGCGCTGGTGAATCGGCGATTGATTACTGGAAGCGTATTGAACAATATAACCCGATGTACGTCGGGCTGGCGGCTGACCGCCTGATGGCCGCATACACCCAGTTGGGCCACAAGGCTGATGGCATTGAATTACTGCGGGCCTGGCAAGAGCGTCATCCCTCGCTTGATTTACTCGAAGTTGTATTAAGAGTTGAAATTGAAGAAGGTCATATCGAAGCGGCCTATCAGCTGGCGCGTGATGAGTTGCGCCGCAATCCCACCTTGCTTGGGCTGGAGAAATTTCTTGAAGCGCAGGTGCTGGTTTCGCCCGAAGCCCGCCGCCCTGATCTGGAGCTGGTCAAGCACTTGATTCATAACCATACACGGCGGGTAGCACGGTATCGTTGCGATGCCTGTGGTTTTAAAGCGCGCCAGTTTTATTGGCGGTGCCCGGGGTGTGGCGGTTGGGAAACTTACCCGCCTAAACGAACCGAAGAATTCGATATCACGCTGTAACGTATGAAATTCACAACTATTTGCAAAACAACCATCCGCAAAGGTTTATCCCTCCTATGGGCTGCTCATGAATAACCCATTGCCTGATACCACTGCCGCACGCGTGCTTATTGTGGGCGATGTCATGCTCGACCGTTACTGGTTTGGCGAGGTATCGCGCATTTCGCCTGAGGCGCCTGTGCCTGTCGTAAAAGTTGAAAAAATCGAAGAGCGTCCGGGCGGCGCGGCTAACGTGGCGAGGAATTGCGCGGCGCTGGGTGCCAAGGTTTCTTTGCTCTCAGTGGTTGGTGCAGACGAAGCGGGAAAAACGCTGGCGCGATTGATGGATGACGCCAGCATCGAATCCAGTTTGCATGAAGATGCAGGTCTTAATACCACCGTCAAACTGCGTGTGATTGGACGGCAGCAACAGCTCTTGCGCATTGATTTTGAAAACACGCCGGATCACGAAGTGCTGCGCGCCAAGCTGGCTGATTTCAGCGCGCGTCTTGCAGATTGCGATGTAGTGATTTTGTCCGACTACGGTAAAGGCGGCTTGACGCACATCACGGAAATGATTCAGCGCGCAAAGGATGCGGGTAAACCCGTGCTGGTCGACCCCAAAGGCGACGACTACGCGCGTTATGCCGGTGCCACTTTGCTCACCCCTAATCGTGCAGAGCTGCGCGAAGTCACCGGCAAATGGCAAAATGAAGCCGAGCTTGTCGCCAAGGCGCAGCAGTTGCGTGAATCGCTTGATCTAACGGCCTTGCTGGTCACTCGCAGCGAAGAGGGCATGACCTTGTTTTCAGCAGATGGCGTGCGCAACGAAGCGGCTGTTGCGCGTGAAGTTTATGATGTCAGCGGTGCGGGCGATACCGTTATCGCCACGCTGGCGGTGATGCTGGCTAGTGGCTTGCCGCTTGCCCAGGCGCTATTTCTGGCCAATCGCGCAGCCGGTGTGGTGGTCGGTAAATTGGGCACGGCAACGTGTTCGCTGGATGAGTTAAAACAAAGCGCGTTGGATGTTGCGCGCTAACCAAACTATAGAGGCAACTTATGTATTACATCGTTACCGGCGCATGTGGCTTTATCGGCGCTAATCTCGTCAAGGCGCTCAATGCGCGTGGGATCACCGAGATTATTGCCGTCGATAATCTTGCCCAGGCAGATAAATTCAGCAATCTGACCGATTGCGACATTGCCGACTACCTTGACCAGCAAGAGTTTATCGACATGATCACCCATGGCCATTTTGATGGGCACCTCAAAGCGATTTTGCATCAAGGTGCCTGTTCAGACACCATGGAAACCGATGGCCGTTACATGATGGCCAATAATTATCGCTATTCATTATCTTTGCTGAATCATTGCCAAGAGCAGGAAGTGCCCTTCCTTTACGCGTCTTCCGCTGCTGTTTATGGCGGCGGCAATGTCTTCCGCGAGCAACGTGAGTTTGAAGCGCCACTGAATGTTTACGGGTATACAAAATTTCTGTTTGATCAGATCGTGCGCCGCCGACTAGAGTCGCATGTGGCCAGCACCGAGGCGCAAATTACCGGCTTTCGTTATTTCAACGTGTATGGCCCGCGCGAGCAGCATAAAGGGCGCATGGCATCGGTCGCGTTTCATCACTTCAATCAATATCGCAGCGCAGGCAAAGTCAAACTGTTTGAAGGTTTTGGCGGCTATGCCAACGGTGAGCAGAAACGTGATTTTGTGTATGTGGCCGATGTCGTCAAGGTCAATATGGCGTTTCTCGAAAATGGTGTTTCCGGTATTTACAACCTGGGCACAGGGCACGCGCAAAGCTTCAACGAGCTGGCAGTAGCTACTGTTAATGCCTGCCGCGCTCTGGATGGATTGCCCGCTTTGTCGCTGGCTGAATTGGTTGCGCAAGGTGCTATTGAATACGTTGCCTTTCCCGACGCATTAAAAGGAAAATACCAGAGCTTTACCGAGGCGGATCTCACGCAGCTACGGCGTGCAGGCTATAAAAATGAATTTGCCCTAGTGACTGAAGGCGTTACCGATTACATTCGCTGGCTGAGTCAATGAGCAATCCGAAAGTATCCCCATGATCTGGAAAACGCTGGAAGATTTCGTTGGCAATACCCCGCTGGTTCAGTTAAAGCGCTTGCCAGGAGAAGGAAATACTCGACGCAACAATGTGATTCTGGTCAAGCTCGAAGGCAA
>JAUSQB010000149.1 GCA_030652715.1 Rugosibacter sp. | reverse complement strand
AGCTGGCCGACTCGAACCGCTCCCTGACCGGCCTCTACCACGTCGCGGAAGGACTGAACCGCGCGGTAAGCGAACGCGAAGTGTGCGAAAAGGCGCTTGAGCACGCGCTGGAGCTGCCGGGGGTGCGGGCCGGATGGATTTCCCTGCAGGAAGGCGAGTCGGACTTCCGGCTTGTCGCCGCGCGCGACCTGCCGCCGGCATTGCTGGTAGAAGGTGCGATGGACGGTCTATGCGCATGCCGACGCCGATTTCTCGCAGGGGAACTTGATCACGTCACCAACATACTGGAGTGCGAGCGCTTGCAATCCGCTACGGGCGACACGGATAGCCTGCGTTATCACGCCAGCGTGCCGCTGTGGATCGGCGAGCGCATGCTGGGGATCATGAATCTGGTGGGTGCGGATCAAGGGATGTTCAGGGACGATGAACTGGAAATGCTGTACGGTGTCGGGCATCAGTTGGGCATCGCGCTGGAGCGCGCCAGATTGCACGAGGGCCTGGAACGCCTGGTGGAGGAGCGTACCGCCAAGTTAGCAGCCGAGATTGAACAAAGAAAACTTGTTGAGGAGGCGCAAGCGCGCCTCGTCGCCATTCTGGAGAACACGCCTGACCTGGTAGGCACCGCGATGCCGGATGGTCGAATTCTCTATATCAACCAGGCCGGCTTGAAAATGCTCGGCTGGGAAGAGAACAAGGACTTGCTCGTGATGCACATCGCTGATGTATATCCCGAATGGGCAGCAAAACTAGTACTGGGAGAAGGACTTCCCTATGCAGCCAGCCATGGCGTCTGGAGCGCGGAAACGGCCATCTTCGGGCGGGATAGCCATGAGATACCAACTCTCCAGGTAATTATTGCGCATAAGGGAAGCCATGGTGAACTAGCTTATTTTTCAACCATCGTGCGGGATATCAGTCAGCGCAAAATGCACGAACTGCGGATTGCCCGGCTTAATCGAGTCTACAGCGTGCTCAGTGGCATCAACACCACCATCGTGCGTATTCACGATCGGCAGGAACTCTTCGAGGAGGCATGCCGCATCGCGGTGGAACATGGCAAGTTTGTGTTCGCCTGGATTGGCATGCTTGATACTGGTACGCAACAAATCACGCCGGCCGCCAGGGCTGGCCTTGACGACGGGTATCTGGACCAGATTAACTTGACTGCCATCGAAGATACTCCTGGAAACTGCCCCCTGACGGCAGAAGCGATCACCCAGATGAAGCCGGTGATCTGCAACGACATCGCTACAGAAGATCGCATAAAGACTTGGCGCAACGCAGCGTTAAAGCGCAGCTATCGTTCCCTGGCGGTCTTTCCGCTCACCGTGGAAAGCCAGCCGGTTGGCGTGTTCGTGCTGTATGCCCCGGAAACCGGTGTTTTCGATGACGAAGAAATGCGGCTGCTGACCGAGATGGCTGGCGATATTTCATTTGCCCTCGATAACCTCGAAAAAGAGAAACGCCTCAACTATCTGGCTTATTTCGATGCGATTACCGGCCTGTCGAACCGCGCGTTGTTTCTGGATCGGGTAAATCAGCGCATCAAGGCCGCGCACGATGAGAAAAAGGTGTTTTCCGTAATCTTGCTTGACCCCGAACGGTTCAGCAGCATCAACGAGACGTTCGGCCGGCAGGCCGGAGATGACTTGTTGCGCCAGATTGCAACATGCCTCAAAGAGGCGCTCGATGAAACGTATATTCTGGCCCGGATTTCAGCCGATAATTTCAGCATCGCCACGAGAGGCGACGATGAAGGCACAGGCATCGCTCATGTTCTGGAGAAGATTTTATCCAGCATACAGAATCAGCCGTTTCTGATCGGCAAGCAGGAGTTGCGCGCTGCGTTCAGAGCAGGGATAGCGTCGTATCCGGCCGACGGCGGGGATACTGATACCTTATTACGCAATGCCGAGGCGGCGCTGAAAAAGGCCAAGATTTCTGGCGACAAGTATTTGTTCTACGCCCCCGAGTTCAATGCCCGCGTCGCCGAGAAGCTGTCGCTCGAAAACAAGCTG
>JAUSQB010000335.1 GCA_030652715.1 Rugosibacter sp. | reverse complement strand
CATGCTCGGCGTACGCCGCGAAGGTATTACAGAGGCTGCAGGAAATTTGCGGCACGCGGGGTTTATTAGCTACCGTCGAGGGCATATTACAGTGCTTGACCGCTTGGGTTTGGAGAAAAGTACGTGTGAGTGCTATGCCGTGATCAAAAAAGAATTGCGTCGCCTGCTGCCTGCCGTGAAATAACATCAGGGCACTGCCGCCGTCGTTCGATAACTTCTCGGCGCACCCGGAGAGGAAAAAAGCCAATTACCTTTCTCTCTCCTCAGCAATAAATCACTACGCTACGCTCACAATAATGGCAGGTTTTTTGTCATTACGGGGAGCAATGTGACGAAATAATTCATCGCCGCACGCTCATATCGCCCACGCTGCTGCTGAAAGCGAACTATCTATCGACCATGCCGCGTAAAAAGCCAGACTGTGTGCGATAGCGAACAGAACCCCCTGCAGATAAAGGGTACTTTCAACTTGCGATTCCGCATGGCCGCAAAACATTTCAAGTGAACGGCCTCATCCAACAATTGAGAGGAAATTTTCATGAAGTATTCAATCATGTTTTCAGCAGCACTGATGGCGTTGGCACTAAGCGCTTGCGATAGGCCGACGGTCGTGACGCCTGCGACGGTGATTAATGTTCCCGTCCCGGGGCCTGCAGGCCCAACCGGTGATTCAGGAGCGACTGGAGTAACAGGATCCACCGGCGATACGGGGGCAACAGGTTCTACGGGCGACACCGGTGCTACCGGTTACACCGGCGCGACTGGTTCTACAGGCTTTACTGGCGATAAAGGCGACACCGGACAATCGGGCAGCACCACGGTCATTGTGGCACCTGCAGCATCAGAGAAATAATCAATTCACTCAAAAACAGAGGAGAAGACCATGAGCTTGGGAACCATCATTTTGATCTTGCTGATCCTGGTACTGATTGGCGCTGTTCCAGCCTGGCCGCACAGCCAGAATTGGGGTTACGGCCCCAGCGGAGGTTTGGGGCTGGTGGTAATCGTCCTCCTTGTATTAGTGCTGAGCGGACGTTTGTAATAAGTCGCGCCCGTATTGTGCTCATTAGGGGTGCGGCCATTTTCAGCCTCTGGTGTAGCTTTAACTGAGCATAATTTTTACAGGTGAAGAAATGAATAACTTATTGAGAAATGTGCTGACAGTGGCGGGTATGACGATCGCCACACAAGCCATCGCACAGGTTACCTTTTACGAACGTCAAGG
>JAUSQB010000136.1 GCA_030652715.1 Rugosibacter sp. | reverse complement strand
CGCTCACCGGCCACCTGGTGCTGACCACCGTGCACGCCAACAATGTCTTTGACGTGCTGGGCCGTTTCACGCATATGGGGCTTGACCCCTACAGCCTTGTCGCCGCGCTTAACGGCATCGTCGCGCAACGCCTGGTGCGCGTCATCTGCCCCGACTGTTCGCAAGCTGATGTGCCAGATGCCACCTTGCTGGCGATATCAGACATCGACGCGATTGATGGTTTTAACTTCCGCACCGGACGCGGCTGTGCGCACTGTCGTGGTACCGGATTCAAGGGTCGCAAAGCCGTAGCCGAAGTGCTGCTGCTGGATGACGAGTTGCGCGAGATGATCGTCACGCGCGAACCGGTGCGTCGTATCAAGGAAGCCGCCTGCCGCAAGGGCACGCGATTGTTGCGCGAGGCCGGGCTGGACATGGTCAGGCGCGGAGAAACCAGTTTGCAGGAGTTGAATCGTGTGGTCGCCTAAAACACTCTATATCGGCCTTTCAACGCAGCGTCTTGTTTTCGCCGAGACCGGCAAAGGATGGCCCGGCAAGGTTGCTACTTGCGACAGCATCTACTATGCAGAGTCAGCGGATGCCGAGCCTTGGCGTCCGGCAGTGGCTGCGTTGGCACGATTGCTTGTCGCGAAGCGCAAGGAAAAACCCGCACTGCGCATCGTGCTATCCAGTCGGTTCGTACGCTGGCAACTACTGCCGTGGCGCGAGGAGCTGACCCAGCCGGAAGAGCTGGCGACCTATGCCAAGCTGGGATTTCTTGAAACCTTCGGCAACGCCGCCGAAGGCTGGCAGATACTCCATGCGCCGCAGCCGCCAAACAAGACCGTGCCAGCCTGCGCGATTGATGCCGCCTTGCTGGCAACGTTGCACAGCACCTGCAGGGATGCCGGTGTACATCTGGACGCGGTAACACCCTATTTCGCTTCCGCTTTTGACCGCTGGCGCAATGTTTTCAAGGGCAAGGCCGCCTGGTTCGGCCTGATCGAAGCGGACTGCCTGTCGCTCGGCCTGTTGCACGAGGACAACTGGGCCGGTTTGCGTACCCAGCGCCTTGACGGGAACAGGCGCGAGGATTGGCGCGATGTACTGCCGGGCATGATGGCGCAGATCGGCCTTCCGGTCGGCCTCAATGACGCCGCGCCGCAGCTATATCTGGCCGGTGACGGTGAGCCACCCGCACCCGCCAGGAACTTGTCGTTCGCCTGGCTGCGGCCGGAAGCGCAGGCCGAAAGCGGAATGGTCGGCTGCCGCATGGCGCTGGGAGTTTGAGAGAAATTATGCCAATAAGGACAATGCGGCATGCGCTTGACATGGATTTCGTTCGCCGTCGCCGCCTCGCTTCGCCGCTCGGTCTGCTGCTGTTTGCCGTTGGCATGATGGCAACGGGTGCTGTCGCCGTCGACTACCTTGACGCTGGCGAAGAACTGCAACGCGTTAAAGCGCAGCAAGCGCGTTTGCTGCGGCAGGTGCAGCACGATGACGCCTCGCGTGGCCGCGAAAGTGCGCCAACGGTAGTGCGGGACGACGTACAGGCCGCCGAACGTGTCGTCTCGCAGTTGAATCTGCCCTGGAACGCGCTATTGCGCGAACTGGAAAACCTCGCCGATCCCGCCGTCGCACTCCTCAGTATCGAAGGTCAGGGTCAGGCGCGCACCTTGCGCATGACCGGCGAGGCAAAAACAATGGCCGATGTCGCGGCCTATGTGAGTCGTTTGCGCGGATCATCACAGATTGATGCGGCAACCCTGTCCGGCCATGAAAAAAGGCAGGCGGGCGCGGTCGAAGTCATACGATTTTCGCTGGATGTCGATTGGGGTGACCGGTCGTGATGCTGCGCAATATTACCGCCCATCTGCGGTTTCAGTTTTACCGTCACGGCTGGCCGGCGGCCATCGGACTGGTGCTGGTCGTTAGCGCTATCGGCTGGCAAATTTTCGGTGTAGCAGCATTACGCACACAGACGGCATCGCTGCGCGCGGAACAAAGCGCATTGCGCAAGCAGATTGCAGCA
This sequence comes from Rugosibacter sp., assembly GCA_030652715.1. GTDB lineage: Bacteria > Pseudomonadota > Gammaproteobacteria > Burkholderiales > Rhodocyclaceae > Rugosibacter. The sequence goes on along the minus strand of JAUSQB010000136.1, from coordinate 6,330 downwards.
CAAGCGGAAGTACAAGCGAACCCGCAGAATACGCCCGGCAGGCGTCTTGACGCTCTTTATGCCAGTCTGCCGGTTGCCGCCGACACGCTTGCTGCGGTCGAGGCCATACACCAGGCGGCTGCCGCTAACGGCGTGAAGCTCGCCCAGGGCGAATACCGCCTGGCACGCGATGCGGGCATGCCATGGCTGCGTTACCAGATTACCCTGCCGATGCAGGCCAGCTATCCGCAACTGCGCGCCTGGCTAGTGGATGTGATGAACGCAATGCCAACGGTGGCGCTCGATGAAATCAACTTTCGGCGTGATGACGCTGGCAGCCCGGCGGTCGAATCGCGCATGCGCCTGACACTTTTTTTGAAGGCAGGCTGATGTTGTCACCCACATTGCCACCGAATTTGCCATCGGCGTTGTCGCTACGCAAGATCGTGCTCGCCGTGGCGCTGATCGCGACCATTATTGCCTCGGTGGTTGATTTTCCGGCCTCCGATACCATGCAGCCGCCGCTGCAAAGTGCTGCTCCGACGGCTGGGACTGCCCCCCCGAGCAAGCTGCCCGTAACGGAAGTGCAGCCTTCTTTGCGTGAGCAATATGCCACGCAGGCAGTCGATTTGTTCGCCCCGCGCGACTGGCAGCCACCACCGCCGCCACCGCCCAAGGCAGCAGCGCCCACAGCGCCGCCGCTGCCGTTCCGCTATCTGGGCAAGGTGTTGGAGGGAGGCGAAGTCCTGGCTTTTCTCGGTCAGGGCACGCGCACCCATCTGCTGCGCCGAGGCGATGTTCTGGCCGAGTACAAGATCGAAGACATCACACCGGCAGAAATGACCTTTGTCTATCTGCCGCTCAACGAAAAACAACACCTGACATTCGGAAGCGAAAATTGAAAAACACCCCATTCAACACCTTCATCCCTTCTACCTGGCTGAGTGCTCAATTAACCCCGCTCCTGGTGGTGTTCCTGCTCTTCGGCTGCGCCGCCAATCCGGCGATAGAAGAAAGTAAACGCCTGATTGCCCAAGGCCATGTCGACGATGGCGTGCTGGGCCTGGCGCAGGCTATGAAGGATGATCCAAACAATCACGAATTACGTGTGCAGTATTTCCGCCAGCGCGAGATTGCGGCAAACCAGTTGCTGATAGCGGCAGAGTCAGAGCGTGCGGCCCGGCGGCCCGATGCAGCAGAAGCCATCTACCAGCGCATGCAAACACTGGATGCGAACAATCAGCGCGCGAAGAGCGGCCTCGCCGAATTGGCGGCGGAGCGGCGGCAGGCATCTGCAGTGCGCGAGGCTGAGGCATTGCTCGGTAAAAACGATGCAGCCGCAGCAGAGCGCATTTTGCGCACGGTGCTGACCGAGAACCCGCTGCACGCCGAGGCGCGTCAATTGATGCAGGAGATACGCAGGCAAGCGGCGCAAGCGGAAGCCCCGGTACAGTCGGCGCTCAACTCGCCATTCAGCAAACCGATTACTCTGGAGTTCCGCGACACGCCGTTAAAGACCGTGTTCGAGGTCATCGCACGCAGCTCGGGTATCAATTTTGTCTTCGACAAGGATGTCAAATCGGATACCAAAGTAACCATCTTCGTGCGCGATACCTCCATCGACGAAGTCGTGAAGCTGATTCTGGTGACCAACCAGCTCGAACGCAAGATGCTCAACATGAACTCGGTGCTGATCTATCCGGACACACCGGTCAAGAGCAAGAGCTATCAGGAACTGGTGACGCGCACTTTTTACCTCGCCAATGCCGACGTAAAACAGGCGCAGGCGCTGGTCAAAACGCTGGTGAAAACAAAGGATATATTCGCCGACGAAAAACTCAATCTGCTGGTGATCAAGGACACCCCCGCAGCGGTGCGTCTGGCCGAGCGGCTGCTGGAATCGCTGGATATGCCCGAGCCCGAGGTGATGCTCGAAGTGGAAGTGCTGGAGATGACGCGCAGCAAGCTGCAGGAACTGGGGCTGCGCTTCCCCGACCAGATTGGTTATGGTCTGCTGCGCGACTCCAATATCGTGCTACAGCCAACCCAGGGTGTCGGCGGACAGGTTGTGCCGCAGATCGGTGCGGAGGTGGCATCGGGCGTCGTCAATCTGCGCAACCGTGTTGGCCTCACCACCTTCGTCGCCAACCCGGCGCTGACACTTAATCTGAGGAACCAGGTCGGCGATGGCAGCCTGCTGGCCAATCCGCGCATTCGCGTCAAGAATCGCGAGAAGGCAAAAATTCACATCGGCGACAAACTGCCGGTATTTACCACCACCTCCACTGCCAATGTCGGCGTTTCTGCCTCGGTGTCCTACCTCGATGTCGGACTCAAGCTGGATGTCGAGCCCAACGTGTATCTGGATGACGAAGTGTCCATCAAGGTTGGCCTTGAAGTGAGCAGTATCGTCAGAGAGATTCCCGGCCCTGCCGATTCGCTCGCCTACCAGATTGGCACCCGCAGCGCCTCTACCGTGCTGCGCCTGAAAAACGGTGAAACCCAGGTGCTGGCAGGGCTCATCAGCGACGAAGAGCGCAGCAGCGCCAACCGGCTGCCGGGGCTGGGCGACATCCCGCTCATTGGCCGTCTCTTCTCCAGCCAGAGAGACAACAGCAGCAAGACAGAAATCGTCTTGCTGATCACGCCGCATGTGGTGCGCAATCTGGCGCGACCGGAAGCTGTCTCGGCTACCGTGGCGGCAGGCTCCGAGTCGTCGGTGGGCGCGCCGGTACTGCAAGTCACAACCAAGCCGCGCGGGCTGTCGCTCTCGTCCAAAGCATCGGGTGGCGCCCGTTCCGCTGTGCCGGACGTGGTGCCCGAACCAGAGGAACAACCAGCAGCGGAGCAAGCACCGGAGATCGTGCCGCCGGTACCGCCAGCAGAGCCGCCCGTGTCATCGTCATCGCCAGCGCAAGCTGACGCCATACCCCTGCCCGACGCACCCTCTGTGCCGCCTGCCGTCCCAGTGGAAAATACCAGTCAATGATGCGGCGGGCTGGCGGCTTTACGCTGATCGAACTGGTGGTGACGGTGGCTATTGTCGGCATCCTTGCTTCCGTTGCCGTACCGCTTGGCGAACTTGGCGTACAACGGGCCAAAGAGCAGGATCTGCGCGTCGCACTGCGGCAGATTCGCGAGGCGCTGGATGCCTACAAGCAGGCAACCGAGGAGGGCCGGGTACAACGCCGCGCCGACGGCTCGGGCTATCCGCGCTCGCTGGATGAACTGGCCGGTGGCGTTGAAGACGCGAAAAATCCCGCGCGGGCAAAAATTTATTTTCTGCGCCGCCTGCCGCGCGACCCGTTCTTTCCGCCGGGGGATGTTCCTGCAGTCGACACCTGGGGCAAGCGCGCCTATGCCAGCCCGCCCGATGCACCGTTCGAAGGCGAGGATGTGTTCGACGTGTACTCGCTCTCTGACGGGGTCGGCCTTAACGGCATTCCCCACCGGGAGTGGTGACATGCGTCAAAACACGCCCAATCCGGAAATGGATTCAAACAAGGCTTCAAGCCGCGGCTTCACGCTGATCGAACTGCTCGTCGTGATGGCAATTGTCGCCATGCTGCTTACTATCGTCACACCGCGTTATTTCGCTCATCTTGATCGGGCACGCGAAACCGCGCTGCGTGAAACCTTGTTCGTAGTGCGTGATGCCATCGACAAGTTCCATGCCGACACCGGCCGCTATCCCGCCGAGCTGGACGAGCTGGTGACCAAGCGTTATCTGCGCAAGCTGCCGGTGGACCCGGTCAGCGAAAGCGTCGAGACCTGGATCATCGTGCCGCCACCCAACGAGTCGGCAGGCGTGTGGGACGTGAAAAGCGGCGCAGGCGGGGAGGACATGCCCTATGCAAAATGGTGAACGTCAGCGCGGCTTTGGTTATCTGCTGGTGCTGTTTGCCATCGCCGCCATGGGGCTGCTGCTGGCCGGCACCGGCCAGGTCTGGCACACCACCGCACAGCGCGAGAAAGAAGCCGAACTGCTGTTCGTCGGCGGCCAGTTCGCCAATGCCATCGCTGCTTATCACGAGAGCACGCCGGGGAGCACAGCAGATGCCGCGAAACAGTATCCGCCGACGCTGCAAGACCTGCTGGCAGACAACCGCTTTCCGACGCCGCGCCGTCATTTGCGCCAGATCTACCGCGACCCGATGACCGGCAGCACGGAATGGGGCCTCATCAAGGCCGGTGATCGTATCGTTGGCGTGCACAGTCTTTCCGCCGATAAACCTTTGCGCACGGACTTCAGCGGCCATTATCGCCATTATGAAGCATTTGCCAACGCCATGCGCTACGACCAGTGGGTGTTCGGGGCCGCCGTTGCCAAGGCAGCGCCTGTTGTTGTCTCCGGGGTGGGTGATGCAGCTGCTTCTTCTTTACCCGGTGCGGAAACCGCGCCAGAAGCGAGCATACCGGATGCCGCCATACCGGAAGCCACTATACCGGTATCGCCGGTTGTGCCTGCGGCTGAGAGCAATCCTTGCGATGCGGCCTATCTCGACGAATTGCGCTCGTGCAGGGCAGGTGCCGGGCAGGCGGCAGCCGTGCTGCATCTTTGCAACACGGCAGCCGCAGCGCGGTATGCAGCCTGCCGACAGGGTAGGTAATGAGCCAAACGGACTACTGATGAGGATTATCTCAATGCAAAAACTTAATGATTACCGGCTATGCTTTCCTACTCCCCTGATTTTTTGCCACATGATGAGTGAAACATACCTGCACCTTATGCGCAGTGGGGCGAGTATTGCGGCCGCTGTCTTATGCTTCTTATGCTTGTTGTCATGCGCGCCCGTCGCAGCCCAGGAGACTTCTGCAGACCCTGGGTCGGCCCAGGCCGATGCTGGCGAGCGCAACCTCATCTCCGCAGCCCAGGCGGGCGATCTGAAAAATGTCAAGGCGCTGCTGGCCGCTGGCGCCCAGCCCAATGCGCAGGACTCCAAGGGCAACCGGCCGTTGATCACCGCAGCGACAGAAGGGCACATCGAAATTGTGCGCCTGCTGCTCGAGCGCGGCGCCAGCCCCAACGTGAAAGGACCGGCTGGCTTCACACCGCTTGGCGCCGCCAGCCTGCGCGGGCATGCCCGCGTTGTGCGCCAGTTGCTCAAAGCGGGCGCGCTAATCGATGCCACCAGCGACAATGGCAACACGCCCCTGCTCAATGCCGTTCAGCTTGACCGGGCTGCCACCGTAAGAGAACTGCTTGCCTTTGAGGCCGACATGCTGCGCACCAACCGCGACGGCCTGCCCGCCCTTGCCCTTGCCGCCAAAGAGGGCCATGCCGCCACGCTTGCCGTTTTGCTGGAACATGGCGCAGACCCCAACAGGCTGGACCGCAATGGCCGCTCGGCGCTCTTCTGGGCCTTATCCAAAAAGCAGCGCACCGCTACCCGATTGCTGGTAGCGCATGGTGCCGAGGTTGGTACGATGTCGCTCGAGATGGCCGACTGATGATGGCTGCAACGCTGAAGATTTTGTCACTGGAACCGAATCAAAACGCCATGTTGCCGTACCGCCAGAGCCATCCAGTGACGAACTCGAAGCTTCCCGCTCACCCTGCTCATTTCCTCGCAAGCGAGGCGATGGGATCGCATTCCAATGTCCATGCAGCAAAGATAGTGTAACGCAGGGCAATTGCATGAATAATTTCATCGCTCTTAGCAGCCAGGATAAAGAGCATCTTGTCTTCACGATAGAAACATCGCTGAAAATCAACAAGCGCTTCCAGTTCTTTCTCTGGGCACAGGGTGCATTGCAGGGCTTTATTCCGCACGAGACCTTGCTGTGCATCTATGGCGATATCGTGAGCATGCGCTTTAAATACGAAGCCTTCTCGCGCGGCGTGCTCGACAGCAAAGTTGAGCAAGAGATCAGCAACCCGGTGAATGGCTTGTTGTCGCGCCTCGTCGAGCTTTGGTTGCACGATAGCGGCAGGCCATGCCTGTTCCGCGCTGACATGGACGGCGCTACCCGCATGCAGAGCGAGCGGCAGAGACTGTGTACCGATTTGCAACGCTGCGGCTTTGGTCATGTAGCCACCCATGGCATCAAACAAGTGCAAGGCGATTATGGCAGTTTCTTTGTTTTCGCCGGGACACCTGATCCGCACACCCCGCGCGACGCTTACCTGCTGGAACTGCTGATGCCCTATCTGCACACCGCATTGCACCGCATGCTTGCCAACGAGAGCGGCGATGAAACTGCCGCAGTCTCCACCGAGACTCTGCTCTCGGGGCGTGAGATACAGGTATTGCAATGGGTGAAGAACGGCAAGACCAACCAGGAGATAGGGCAGATTCTCGACATCAGCCCGCTCACCGTGAAAAACCATGTGCAGAAAATCCTGCGCAA
>JAUSQB010000115.1 GCA_030652715.1 Rugosibacter sp. | reverse complement strand
AGATCAAATGCCTCACGCTCATACCAGTTGGCGCAATCCCATACATCGGTGATCGAATCCACTAGCGGAAAATTTTCATCAAGGGCGAATACCCTGACACGCAAGCGCCAGTTGTGCGTTAATGACAGCAAGTGACAAGTGACGGCAAACCGACGATCTTCGTGTCCGGCAAACTCAGAATAATCGATCCCGCTCAAATCAATCAGCTGCTCAAAATGAAGCGCGGGGTTATCGCGCAATTGCATCATGACTGCATGATAATGCTCGGCAGAAACATCAATGGTTAACTCATTAAATGCATACTCCGATCCAGCGATGCAATCACCCAACAGGTCTTTAAGCAGCAGTTGAAGATTTTCCAATTTCTGGTTCATGACGCAGTTATTCCCGAAATTATTCTGTTTCAGCGAGCAATCGTATTGGTGCGCCTGATTTTGTTCTGTAACTGTATGATGCCGTACAGTAGCGCTTCTGCCGTAGGGGGGCACCCCGGTACATAAATATCAACCGGCACAATGCGATCACAGCCACGCACAACCGAATACGAATAATGATAATAGCCACCGCCATTGGCACAGGATCCCATGGAAATTACCCAGCGCGGTTCAGCCATTTGGTCATACACCTTGCGCAAAGCGGGCGCCATTTTATTGGTAAGCGTTCCCGCCACAATCATGACATCCGACTGACGGGGGCTCGGACGAAAGACAACGCCAAAACGATCCAGGTCATAACGCGAACACCCTGCGTGAATCATCTCAACCGCGCAGCAAGCCAAACCAAAACTCATCGGCCACATTGAGCCGGTGCGCGCCCAGTTGATCAATTTATCTAGCGAGGTAGTAACAAAACCCTCCTGGAGAACACCTTCAATGCTCATGACTGCGATTTACTCCCAATCCAGTGCGCCTTTGGCCCACGCATAGATATAACCGATGACGAGAATACCAACAAAGATGAACATCTCAATAAACCCGAACAGCCGAACAGCTTCGGTCTGAACAATTTCCTTGAAAATGGATGCCCACGGAATCAAAAAGGCAATTTCCAGATCAAACAGAATGAATAGAATTGCAATCAAATAATAGCGGACATCAAACTTCATCCGCGCATCTTCAAACGGCTCAAAGCCACATTCAAAGGGTGAGAGCTTCTCGCTATCGGGACGATTTGGCGCCACTAACCAGCCAAGAAAAATTGGTGCGCAACCGAAAGCACGACCCACCAGGATGAATACTAGAACAGGGAAATAGTTTTCAAGCATATCAGGATGAGACGACAACTCTCAGTTCCACTCAATTTCATTAAGCAACCAAAAAATAATCAGATATCGATTATTCACAACCTAAAAATTCATGGTGCCGACGGCGAGACTCGAACTCGCACAGCTTTCG
>JAUSQB010000109.1 GCA_030652715.1 Rugosibacter sp. | reverse complement strand
TTGAAGCGGTGGCTGCTTCCCTTCCTGGTGCTGGATTGGTTTAGCGGGGCAGTCGGGGGTGACACACGGTCAGATCCAACTACTCCGCCATCGGTTTGGTTAGCTGCGAATCCGAGCACGAAGGCCGCTACATCCGTGGTGAATCAGGATGATCTATCCGGAATACAACTGCTAGTGATCGGGCGATCAAGGAAATTCGCAGTGATCGATGGGCAGGTTGTCAGGCCCGGTGAGACTTATAACGGCTCGAAAGTATTGTCCATCAAGCCAGACGAAGTGGTAGTGCAAGATGCATCCAAATCACTGAAAGTGACTCCTGGAGTTGAAAAAAGAGTGACCAGGTCGATCACGCTGAAGAAATCAGGACAGGCGGCACGCAAGAGCAAGGAATCGGTGAATGGAAATGGGGGTAGTCAATGAAACCAATAATGAGTCATAAAATGAAACTGAAAACAATCATTCCCTGGGGGGTCGTGCTGGTTAGCCTTGCGGCTTGCTCAAGCGCCTATCCGCCACGTGATACCTCCACCCTTGACAGGATCAACAATCAATTGAAACAGGCCACAGTGCCCAGGGAGAAGGCGGCTCCGCTACCTGAAGCGGTCAGTAGTTCGCTGTTGCCGCCACTTAGGAGTCCTGTTCCCAGGGCATCGGACAAGCAACTCGAACAACGTTTCGATCTCGTCGTAACCAACGCGCCGATCAATCAGGTGCTGATGGGCATCGTTTCCGGTACCCGCTATAGCATTATGGTGAAGCCGAAAAGCGCGATTCCCGCAGCTCCCGGGGGGGTGGCTGTCGCTGCATCCGCAAGTACGGGTTTGATGGACAATGTCACAGTCAATCTCAAGGATGTTACGGTGTTCGAAGCCCTGGATGCGATCCGCGAAGTTTATGGTTACGACTACACGCTAGATGGCAACCGGATATATGTGCAGCAACCGGAGTTGCAGACGCGACTTTACCAAGTGAATTACATCATTGGCCAGCGCCGGGGCGTGAGTGACCTGCAGGTGATCGGGGGGGCTTCGGTAGGCAGTTCAAATTCAGGTTCAGGTTCAAATACTGGCTCCTCCAGCAGCAGTTCGGATTCAGGTACCACGAGTTCGAGTTACGGCTCAGTCCAGGCCAGTGCGCTGAGTACCATCTCCAAATCTGACATATGGGGCGAAGTTGAAGATACCTTGCGCACTACCTTGGGCTGTCAGATACCTAAAAGTATACCCAAGACATGGGGGGGCGGATCGACTTCGGGATCGTCAAGCTCGAGCAGTTCCAGCAATTCCAACAGTGCCAGCCGGGCGGATGTCTCCTATGTGGGCGACACGCAGTCGGGCGAGCGCCAGCGCGGGGTGGATGGCTGTACCGATGGTCGTGCCATGAATATCAACCAGATGAGCGGCACGATTGTTGTGCGTGGCATGCCGAACGAGCATCGCATGATAGGCAAAATGCTGCGCTCCATGCAACTGAACATTGAGCGCCAGGTTATCATCGAAGCCAAGATTATCGATGTCGAGTTGAATTCAGAATCCCAGCAGGGCATCAACTGGGCAGGTTTCCAGCATAACCTGCATCGCTACTCGGTGGGCGCCAATACGACGACAATAGATGGGACGAATTCCACCAATGGCGGTGCCGTGAACCAGGGGACGAGCTTGGGCGCATTGCTCGGCACTGGCATGGTGGGTGCAGCCGCAGGCAATGCCTTCTCGGCCGGGCTGGGTATGGCCGTGCAGCTCCGCAATTTTTCGGCCCTGATCAATTTCTTGCAAACCCAAGGGCATGTGCATGTGCTGTCCAGCCCCCGGATTGCCACCTTGAACAGTCAGAAGGCAGTATTGAAAGTAGGTAGTGAAGAGCCCTTTGTGACCAACATTTCGGGGGGTACAACCAGTATTACTAACGGCATATCGAATACAACCCCGCCAACCCTGCAGTATCAGCCCTTTTTCTCGGGGATTTCCCTCGATGTAACGCCGCAGATCGATGACAAGGACAACATTACGCTGCATGTGCACTCTATGGTTAACAGCATCATCGAGAAGGAAAAAATCTCGCAGCCTACGGCTGGTGCGGTGCGCGTGCCGTTTGCGGTCAATACCATCAGCGAGACGGATAGCGTGGTCAAGACCAGGGACGGCCAGGTAGTAGTGATCGGCGGCCTGATGACGGAACGTGCCGAGGATAGTCGTTCGAAGGTACCTGGCGCAGGCGATGTCCCTGGCGCAGGTGCCCTGTTCAGCAAGGGTGGACAAAGGGCGATCAAGCGTGAACTTGTTATCCTGCTGCGCCCGACCGTGGTGAAGAATGACAGTGCCTGGGTCGACGATATCAGTGCCGTACAGGGCAGAATTGAAAGTTTGGGTGCCAGTACTCCGCTCCCGTCTAATAGACAGTGATATAAATGTATCTCCAGCATTTCGGCATCAAGGAATTTCCGTTCAGTATTACGCCGGACACCAGTTTTTTCTTTTCTTCGGATGGGTCGCAAGAAGCGTTGAACACGCTGCTGATTGCGGTGCGTACAGGCGAGGGGTTCATCAAGATCACCGGTGAGGTGGGTACCGGCAAGACTATGCTCTGCCGAAAACTCATGACAAACCTGGAACGGGATTTCAAGGTGGCCTACATTCCCAACCCCTATCTTGAGCCGCATTCGCTGTTCATGGAGCTAGCCTCGGAGCTTGGAGTGGATGTCGCCACGACTGAGCGACTGGATCAGCACCAGTTGCTGAAAGCGCTGACCAAAAAGTTGCTGGAAATTATCCGTAATGGTAAGCATGTCGTAATTTGTCTTGATGAAGCACAAGCAATGCCGATTGAAACCCTTGAGGCTTTGCGGCTGCTGACCAATCTGGAAACCGAAAAACGGAAGTTGCTGCAAGTGATAATTTTCGGGCAGCCGGAGTTGGAGGAAAAGCTCAATCATCCTTCGATCCGCCAACTCAAACAGCGCATTGCATTCGATTATCACCTGACCGCATTGTCGCGTGACGAGCTTGACTATTATGTTCATCACCGACTGGGGGTCGCGGGCTATCAGGGCGGGCGGCTATTTTCGCCACTGGCCTTGTGGATGTTGCAACACAAGACAAAACGGATACCGCGCCTGGTGAATATTCTTGCGCACAAGTCGATGCTGAATGCCTTTGGCAAAGGGAACAAGATTGTCAGCGTGTTCGATGTACTTGTTGCCTCGAACGACACGGCATCCTTGCGTCAGCCACGCTGGATCAAAAGGTTGAGTTTCTTTTTAGCATTGCTGATCGGCGGTAGCATAATCAGCTTGGGATGGGTATATCTACAATGAGCATGATTAATCAAATGCTGAAGAACCTCGACAAACGACATGCGGCTGCCGGGGAAGGGCAATCTCTGATCGAAGGTGTTTTTCTTACATCGCGTGTGCGGAAGAGTCATTACAGTCCGATGATTTTTCCATTAGTGCTGGCAGTTGTCATGATGGCAGGCGCTGGGGCATTGGTCTGGAGTCAGTATCATAAATCTGGTGCGCCAGTTCCTGTAGCGCGGGTGGTTGCCGCGAATGCCCTGCCAGGCGCAAATTCGGTTCCTGTTCAGAGAGTGCCTGTCATCGAAAACGGGTCATCGCCAACCCCGTCAACTTCTGTGACACAGATTGCTTCTACAGATGTTTCCCGACCTTTAGAGCCACTGACCGGAATAGATATCAAACCGGAAGTCAAGGATTCAATCAGTGCTCTGGTTGTAACTTCAGTTCCTGAGGATAACGTGAAGGTGCCACGAGGGCCGTCGGTAACAAAGTCGACCATGACCGTGATAACGAATGAAAATGCAGATAAAGACTCTGCAAAGATATTAGAACAAAACACGTTCATGCCTAATTCACGCACCGATCAGGTAGTTTCCTTTAAGGTCGTGAGTGCACAACAGCGATCTGACAATTTCTACCGACAAGCTATCTCGCTAATGCAGCAATCGCGAGTCACGGAGGCGCAGGATGCTTTGAGACAGTCGATTGCTGCTAATTCAGCCAATCACATCGCACGTCAGGTATTGGCCGGATTACTGATCGATGCAGGCCGTAATGCTGAGGCCACAGCCCTGTTGCGGGATGGGCTAGATTTTGTGCCTGGACATGGAGGCTTTTCCATGATGCTGGCACGTTTGCACGTTGCGAATGGTGCCAGGGAGGATGCTCTCACCATTCTGGAGCAGGGTCTGATCAGCGCAGCCGACGATGCCGAATACCATGCTTTTTTTGCTGCTCTTTTGCAAAGCCAGGGGCGCCATGACGAGGCAACTCAACATTACATCACCGCCTTGCGTAGTAATCCATCGATGCCTACATGGCTTGTTGGTGTGGGGATATCGCTACAGGCACAAAACAAGATGAACGATGCTGCTGAAGCATTCCAAAGAGCGCTTGATACAGGAGAGCTCACTTTGGTAGTGGCACAGTTCGCAGACCAGCGGTTAAAGCAGATTCGCCAGGAGCGCTTGCCCGAAAATTTACCAGGCCGATTGATGGGAGCTCCCTAAAGCGTGGTGATATCGAGATACTTTTTGGTTTCTGCCCGGATTTGTGCAGCAGTAACGAGTCCCCGGTTGCATTCTTGCTTATGGGGAGGCTTGGTGTTTCAAAGCCTCTTGCCTAGTCGCAGGTGAATGGATAACCATGGGTTCGTGTTGATTACTATCCTTGTGGTGATCAAGTCATTCCTCGGATTCTTCGTTTCAAGCTTATGCCATAGCGGACAAGGTTGATGTGATTACATTGATCGGGTAAAAGGGCTATGATCATACGTATGATTTTGAGTGGTTGATAGTGTGTTTATCTTGGTGGCGAACATGGCGACAACCGCATCTTGCTTGAGGGTTCTTAAATGGCAGTGACGAAAACTGAGCAGATTGGCTTTTCACTGATAAAGCAGGGCTATCTTACGCAGGAAAGACTCAACGAAGCTTTGGCCGAGCAGAAGCGTACTGGACGGATGTTGGGGCGGGTACTGGTTGAAAATAACTATGTCACCGAAGAGCAGATGGCTAAAGCTATTGCTGCGCAACAGGGGATACCGTTCATTGATCTGCGGCGTTATGACGTAGCTCCCGAAATGGTGCGGATACTCACCGAAGTGCAGGCGCGACGATTCCGCGCCATCATCCTGGAGGATCGTGGAGATTCTTACCTGGTCGGTCTGGCTGATCCTTCCAATCTGCGTGCCCAAGATGAACTGTCAAGCCTGGTCGGGCGTCCCATTTACATCAGCGTTATCACCAACGATCAGTTCAATAAGACAGTTGACAAAATTTACCGCAAGACCGATCAGCTTGGTGAATATGCCAACGAAGTCAAGCGTGAGCTCGAGCGAGAGAGAGGAGTTGTCGACTTTAGTCAGATGAATCTCTCCATAGACGATATTGATGCGCCGGTAATCAAGCTGTTGCAAACGATTTTTGAAGAAGCCGTGCAAATGCGGGCCTCGGACATCCATATCGAACCGGAAGAAAAAAAGCTGGTGGTTCGCTTTCGAATTGATGGTGTACTGCATCCACAGGTCGAGACTGATCCGAAGATTTCCCCCGCGTTGACGGTGCGCCTCAAACTCCTGGCCGGGCTGGATATCGCCGAAAAACGTTTGCCCATGGATGGGAGAATCTCGGTCAGAACAGGAACTCAGCGGATCGATATCCGTATGTCCACTGTTCCCACGCAGTTTGGTGAATCGATTGTGATGCGCTTGCTGAGTCAGGGTAAGGGTTTGCTTGATCTGGAAAGCTCTGGCATGCCGACAGATTTACTGAGCAAATTCGATAGTACCATCAAGTCACCCCACGGCATTGTGCTTGTCACTGGCCCCACGGGTTGCGGCAAGACTACCACGCTGTATGGGGCACTGGAAATACTTAATCAGCGCAATGTCAAGATATTGACCTGTGAGGATCCGGTTGAATATCGCATTGCTGGCATCTGTCAGGTTCAGGTGAATGAAAAGATCGATCTCACCTTTGCTCGCATGCTTCGTGCCTTTCTGCGGCAGGATCCGGATATTCTGCTGGTGGGCGAAATTCGCGATCAGGAAACTGCACATATTGCCGCTCGTGCCGCCATGACTGGCCATTTGGTGCTATCCACCCTGCACACCAACGACGCAGTGAGTGCGCCCAGTCGATTGCTCGATATGGGAGTGCCTGGATACATGATTGCCTCTACTCTGCTTGGCGTAGTATCACAGCGTTTGCTGCGCGTGATTTGTACCTACTGCTCCGAATCTTACCATCCGAGCCACGAAGAACTCGAGTGGGTTAAGCACTTCCTAGGTGATGATCTGTCGCAGGTCGACTTTCGTCATGGCAAGGGCTGCAGTCGCTGTAATGGCATTGGTTTTAGCGGACGTACTGGCGTGTTTGAAATGCTCGAAATGACGACCCAGCTTTCTGCTACCATTCACAGGGGCGATCCTATTCAATTTGAACAAGAGGCTCGCGAGCATCTGGGCAACAATTCCATCGAGCGTCGTGCGCTGAATCTTGTGGCTACAGGGCAAACTACCATTGCCGAGGCCATGACCATTGCTTCCTCGGTTGAAATCTGATTCGGTAGCAGGATGACAAGCGATGGATATCTTTGAATATAAGGGTCGCAACAAACGTGGTGAAATCATGCAAGGCACGATTGAGTCGCCCAACCCCGCAGCAGTGTCGGCATGGTTGATCGCTGCTGGCATAGCGCCCATTCGCATTCAGGTGCAGGAATCCAAGTTCAAAGGGCAACCTGCGTGGCTGCGTGCGTTGCAAGGTGGCGACTCACTTAGTCTGAGGGAGCTGTTGTTGTTTACGCGGCAAATGGGCACCATGGTCAAGGCGGGGGTGCCGATGATTGAAGCTCTTGCCGGTATTCAGAAATCCACAGCTAGTCAGGCACTGGTCGGGGTGCTCCGGGATATTCGCGCCGACCTTGAAAGAGGGGTCGAACTGAGTGGCGCGATGGCTCGCCACCCGAATTTTTTCAACGATTACTACGTTAGTATGGTCAAGGTAGGCGAAGGCTCCGGGCAACTGGAAGAAATTTTCAAGCGACTACACGAGCAGATTGACTTCGAAAAGCACATGAGCCAGAAGATCAAGGGGGCATTGCGCTATCCCACCTTCGTGATAGTCGCAATTTCTATTGCCATCGCTATTATGACGCTCTTCGTTATTCCAGTATTCGCCCAGACCTATAAAGGTATGCATGCATCGCTACCGACCATTACGCTACTCCTGCTCGCCGTTTCCAAATTTTCTGTCGACTACTGGTGGGCCGTGCTTGCCATGATTGGCAGCAGTTTCTATGCCTTCAAACTCTTTATCGATCAGCCCAAGGGGCGCTACACTTGGGACAAATTTAAACTCAGGCTTCCCATTATGGGAAGCATTATTAAAAAGGCTACCCTTGCTCGTTTCTGCCGCAGCTTTGCCACGGCGAGTAAAAGCGGGGTACCTCTCGTCCAGGCATTTACGCTTGTCTCGCGTGTTGTCGATAACGCCTTTTTTGAGGAACGCATCCTGCTCATGCGAGATGGCGTCGAGCGAGGTGAAAGCTTGCTCCTTACCGCTCAAGCCGCCGGTATCTTCACTCCACTGGAGTTGCAGATGATCTCGGTAGGCGAAGATACCGGTGATGTCGACGGCATGCTTAATCAAGTAGCCGATATGTATCGAGAGGAAGTCGAGTATGAAGTCAGTCGCCTGAGTGAATCCATCGAGCCCATCCTGCTGGCCTTCATGGGGGTTCTGGTACTCATTCTTATGCTGGGGGTCTTCCTTCCCGTGTGGCAGTTGGGAAAGGTAGCATTGGTCAAACACTGAACCGGTTTTAAGGCCTCCTTGATTTTTCGTCTGCCAAAGGGGGGCGCTTTATACCACCAGTTTTTTCTGCTGCTGCTCACTGAGCCCATTATCCAGGAGCTGAATTAACGCCTGTAACCTATTGGGCTGGCCTGACTAGCACTCGAACTTAAAAGATATGCCATCATCTTGGCAAGATGAAAATCAATGATAAAGAAGTTCAGGCACTGGAATAGTTGTATGCGTTGCGCAAGCAATTGGTACGACTGCATCTGAAGGGAATGCTGGTGTGATGCAGATCGTGATGGCGACGGGACTGAGTTGGCCTGGTGTCCGTACGGTGGTGATGCAGCGGAATTGAGCGGGAGTACGCCTCAAGTTGCCTGTACGCTCAGTCGGCAAGTACCCAGCACACTGAGGTTCACCTCGTAAAAGCCCATCAAGAAAGCTTGCGAACTACGGGCCAAAGCGGAAGGCGGCGAGATTCACTGGAGAGATGAGACAGCGCTGGTGAAGACGGATGGGCACAGTCGGTCTTACACGTCGGAAGGCAAGACCCGCTGGATGATCATTGACGACGCGCTCAACTCGGATCACCTGATTGAATGTATCGCTGCCCTGATCAAGGATGCCGACAAAAAACCTTTCTGACTCTGGACAAGTTCCACGTTCATCACTGCAAGCCGGTGAAGGTACAAGCCGCTGAGTGCACAGATAAGATCGAGCAACTGCCCTATCTGCCAAGCTACAGTCCGGAACTGAATCCCGAGGAGTGGCTCAACGCTGACATGAAACAGGCCATAGGATCGAAAGCGTCGGAACGGATGATGTAAGAAATTTTGTGGAAGTGGTCATTTGGCAGAAAACTGTCGCAACTTTGCAAGAAGTGCACATGACCGTAAGCAACGAATTGGTTGACAGCCTGTTGGCTAACCATACAATTCAATTCGAGGGATGGTACCGAATTTAACGGTATTTGGTTGATTCCGAGATGGTAGCCGTCTGTCTGCTTATGCTGTGTGGCCACATCATGCATCGACCGCTACTGTAGGCAAGCCGCTACGCATCTTACCGATGATAGCCGCGTACTCGAAACCCTCTTGCTCGAATTGAGAGAGTACCTTATTTGCCGATGAGGGTGCGCAAGCGATTAGCAGGCCGCCGCTGGTTTGCGGGTCGGAGAGCATGTTTTGCTGCCATGGGGGCAGCGTGGAGACGAGGTCGATATGCTCGCCATAGCCCGCCCAGTTGCGGACAGATGCACCGGTGACTATGCCTTGTTGTGCGTGGCGTGCAGCGTCATCAATCAGTGGGATTTGCGAGAAATTGATATTGGCTGCAAGCTTTGAGCCTTTACAGATTTCGAGCAGATGGCCGGCTAAGCCAAAACCGGTGACATCGGTCATGGCGTGCACGCCATCCATTTTGGCAAGTGCTTGGCCCGGGGTGTTGAGCTGGGTCGTCCAGCGCAGCATTTCGGCGTAGCCCGCCGGTGAGAGCACCTCTTTTTTGAGCGCTGCGGAAAGGATGCCGATGCCCAGGGGTTTGCCCAGAATCAAGATATCGCCCGCTTGCGCACCGCTGTTGCGTTTGATGTGATCTGGGTGCACCAAGCCGATGCCGACCAAACCATAGATGGGTTCTAACACGTCAATTGAATGCCCGCCGGCAATGGGGATGCCCGCAGCGGCGCACACTTCTTCGCCACCGGCCAGAATTTCGCGGATGACTTCAGCGGGGAGTTTGTCCAGCGGCATGCCAACCAGTGCCAAGGCAAACAAGGGGCGAGCGCCCATGGCATACACGTCGGATAAAGCGTTGGCGGCGGCAATGCGTCCAAAGTCACGCGGGTTATCGACAATCGGGGTGAAAAAATCGGTCGTCGCGACGATGGCTTGCTGCGGATTTAAACGGTACACCGCTGCGTCGTCCGAGGTTTCAGTGCCGACAAGCAAGTCTGCGGGGAAAGTTTTAAAGGGGGATGCGGCAAGTAATTGCGCTAAGACAGCCGGTGCAATTTTGCAGCCGCAGCCGCCGCCGTGAGAGAATTGGGTTAATCGTACAGACATGATTCTTGATATGCATAAAAGGCTGGCCAAGGTAGCACAAATCGCAGAGTTCGACGCCATTATTGATGTTCGTTCGCCCAGTGAATTTTCTGAAGATCATCTGCCAGGCGCGCAAAATTGCCCTGTGCTGAGCGATGAAGAACGGGTGCAGGTGGGCACGTTGTATAAGCAGGTATCGGCATTTGAAGCCAAAAAAATTGGCGCGGTGCTGGTCGGACGGAATATTTCAAGCATGCTCGAGACGCATTTTCTGAGTAAGCCAAAAACATGGCGTCCGCTGATCGTTTGCTGGCGCGGGGGGCAGCGCAGCGGGGCGGTAAGCCACGTGATGCGTGAAGTGGGTTGGGACGCGCATCAACTAGCGGGTGGTTATAAAGCATGGCGTCGGCATGTGTTGGCCGAACTGATCACGCTGCCGACAAGGTTTGATTTTCGTGTGATCAGTGGCGCTACGGGCAGTGGTAAAAGCCAGCTGCTGGAAGCGCTGGCAAGGCAAGGCGCACAAGTGCTGCATCTGGAATCTTTGGCGGCGCATAAGGGGTCGGTGCTGGGCGGTTTGCCGGGACAGCCGCAATCATCACAAAAAAGTTTCGAGACGCGGCTTTTTTGCGCGCTGACGAGCCTTGATACGCAGCAGCCTGTGTTTGTTGAGGCGGAGAGTCGAACCATTGGCAGGTTACGTTTGCCAGAGAGCCTGGTCGTTGCGCTGCGCAGCGCGCGCTGTCTTCGATTGAATGTTGGGCTGGAAGCGCGAGTTGATTTCTTGCTGACGGATTATGTGCATGCCTTGCATGACGCCCCCTGGCTGCTAGCCTGCCTTGACAGACTCCATGGCTTGCAGAGCAATGACACGCTGGCACGCTGGAAACACATGGTTGCAGCGGGTGATTTTCCTGCGCTGGTAAAAGAACTCCTTCAGCTTCATTACGACCCGCTATATCAGCGCTCACAGTTAAATAACTATGCGCAGCATGAAGGCGCAGAGTTGATTTCGCTAGCAACGCTTTTATCGCCGACACTGGATATCAAGGCGGCTGAAATTCTTGCAGCCACAGGTGCTGCGAGAGATATTGCAAGAATAAATTGACTTAATTGAATGATCGATAATATCCTTCTTGTTACCCCCTCCACGGAACTCACTGATGTCCTCAAAACAAGATAAAACGACAGTATTTAACCAGGCAGAAGGTGCCGTCAACATTGGTGGTATTGATGCTTTGGTACGTCTCACCCTGGATCAGGTGCGCACAGATGCGCGCCGGGGGCTTAAAACAGGCATGTTTGTCTCGGGCTACCGTGGTTCACCATTAGGCATGCTGGATTCTGCGCTTATCAAGCAGCAGAAAGTGCTGATCGAAAGCAATATTCACTTTGTTGATGGCATCAATGAGGATTTAGCGGCCACCGCCGTTTGGGGTACGCAAATGCTGCATACCGTTGGCCGAAAAAAGCTCGATGGTGTTACTGGCATGTGGTACGGCAAAGCACCAGGAGTTGATCGCAGCGGAGACGCGTTAAAGCATGCCAATTACACCGGCATAGACAAAAATGGTGGCGTGCTTGCCGTGGTGGGGGATGATCCAAGCTGCAAATCATCATCATTGTCGAGTCAATCCGAGCCGATGCTGTATCACGTGGGTATTCCCTCTCTGTATCCAGGCAATGTGCAAGATATTCTTGACTTGGGGCTGCATGGTTACAACTTGTCGCGATTATCAGGCTTGTGGATTGGTTTGAAAATTGTGACGAATGTGGCGGATGGTTCAGGCACGGCTGACGTATCTCCCGAGCGGCTGACGTTTATTACCCCGGACATGATGTTCGACGGCAAACTATTTGCCCCGCGCATGAACATGGGCATGAATGTGCGTGCAGAAGCCTTGGAAATGGAGCAATCGCTCTATACCCGTCGGCTGGAAGTGGCGCGGCGCTATGCGCGCGAAAATAACTTGAATAATGTCGTGTTTCGTAACACGGACGCATGGCTGGGCATCATGACTGCCGGCAAGACGTATCACGATTTATGCCAGGCATTTTTAGAGATGGGGCTGGACGATGCAGCGCTGCGTCGCTATGGCATTCGCATTTTGAAAATGGGCATGCTCTTCCCGATGGAGCCCACGGTAGTGCGTGAGTTTGCAGAAGGTCTGGAAGAGATTTTTGTGATCGAGGAGAAGCGGCCGTTCCTGGAGATGTTTGCCAAGAACATTCTTTACGGCAGCGCCAATGCGCCGCGTATTGTCGGCAAATTCGACGAAGAAGAAAAAGAGCTTTTGCCGCACTATGGCGAATTTGAGTCGGACGTCATTGCACGTGCGCTAACTCAACGTTTGTCGCGCAAGGCGCATATCGAGTCAGCGGATGCCTGGCTCAAGCGGCTGGATGAAATTCATGCGCGCAGCAAATTACCCACGGCGGTACGCACCGCCTGGTTCTGCTCGGGCTGCCCGCATAACAGCTCAACCATTGCGCCCGAAGGCAGTATTGTCTCGGCAGGCATTGGTTGCCATACGATGTCGATGTGGATGGGCCGCAATGTGGTGATGGGCACGCACATGGGCGCTGAAGGCGCGCAGTGGGTGGGCATGGCGCCGTTTACTGACACTGAGCATATCTTCCAGAACATGGGCGATGGCACCTATGCTCATTCGGGCAGCATGGCCATTCGCTATGCCGCATCAGCTGACGTCAATATCACGTTTAAGTTGCTCTACAACGGTCACACCTCAATGACCGGCGGGCAATCCATCATGGGTAGCCATCCGGTGGCGGACATCGTGTCTGAATCTCTGGCGAATGGGGTCAAAAAGATCATTGTCACTACGGATCATCCCGAGTTCTACCAAAATGTCAGCCTGGCGAATGGCACGGAAGTTTGGCATCGTGATCGGCTTGACGAAGCGCAGCGCTTGCTGGCACAGATCAAGGGCACCACGTTGTTGATCCATGATCAAGAGTGCGCTGCCGAACTGCGCCGTTCGCGAAGCCGGGGCAAGGCTGAAGAGCCCGTGCAAACCATCATTATTAACGAGAGCGTGTGTGAAGGCTGTGGTGACTGCGGCGAGAAAGCGAATTGCATGAGTATCGAGCCGGTAGCAACAGAATTCGGCCGCAAGACGCATATTCATCAAAGCTCATGTAACAAGGATTATTCCTGCGTCAAAGGGTTCTGTCCTTCGTTTATGACTATCACGCCGACGGCTGAAATAGCCATAGCGCCAGAGGCACCGCGCAAAAAGAAAAAGGTGGTGATTCCTGCCTTGACGCGTGACTTGCCTGAGCCGACTCTCAAATTCACGGGTGATTTTGGTGTGCATTTAATGGGTATTGGCGGTACAGGTTCAGTCACTGTGGCAGCCACAATCGCCAACGCCGCGCGGCTTGAGGGCAAGCATGTCATTGGGTTAGACCAGACAGGTTTGGCGCAAAAAGGCGGGGCGGTGGTTTCTGATATCAAGATTACCGCCTCTCCTTCTAACGGGGCGAACAAGATTTCTGACGGGTGTGCCGATCTTTATCTTGGCTTCGACATTCTGAATGCGACCGACCCAAAAAATCTGGACAAGTGTCATCCTGAACGCACTATTGCGATTGTGTCGACCACCGAGACGCCAACGGGGCAGATGGTGACTAATCGTCATGTGGCTTTCCCTGGACTCAACGGTTTAACGGCAGGTATCGCGCGGGTGAGCCGTGCGAGCGACAATGTGTTTTTGGATGGACAAGGCTTGGCCGAAGGCTTGTTTGGCGACAGCATGGCAACCAATCTGTTTATGGTCGGCGTGGCATTTCAAGCGGGGGCTTTGCCGCTTAAAGCGGCATCGATTGAGACAGCCATTGAGCAGGCTGGCGTTGGTGTTGCGATGGGTTTGGCGGCTTTCCGCTGGGGTCGCATGGCGGTGGTTGATCGTGCATTCGTCGTTGCGGAAGCAGCGAAGAGCACTGCCGCTGCGGACGTTGTTTCATTGCTACCTGTGTTGAGCGCATCAGCGCGTGAATTGGTGGATGCTGTGGGTGTACAGGGTGAAGTCAAACGGCTGCTCGAAATTCGCGTGCCGGAGCTCATCGCCTACCAGAATATCGACTATGCCAAACGCTACACCGAGGTGATACGCCGTATCGCCAGAGCCGAGAAAATGGCACATGTGGGTGACACGAGGTTAAGTGAGGCCGCTGCACGCTATCTCTACAAGTTGATGGCTTACAAGGATGAATATGAAGTAGCGCGCTTGCACACGGATCCGGGTTTTTTAGCCAAACTGGATGCGCAGTTCAAAGCAGGCTACAAGGCGCAATATCATTTGGCACCGCCGCTGCTCTCCAAGCGTGATCCGATCACGGGTGAGCTGCAAAAGCGTGCATTCGGCCCCTGGATTTTCACGGCATTCAAGTTGCTGGCCAAAATGAAATTTCTGCGCGGCAGCTCGCTGGATATCTTTGGCAAGACCGAAGAGCGTAGGCATGAGCGGCAGATGATTGAAGACTATATTCAGTTGCTTGATGAGACAACGTCGCAACTAACGCCTGCTAATTACGCAGCGGCTGTTCTGTTAGTGAGCGTGCCTGATGAGATTCGTGGCTACGGGCATGTGAAAGAGAAAAGTATTGCTGCGGCTAAAGTGCTGCAAACCGAGCGTCTGCAAGCCTTTCGCCAAGCCAAAGCCATTGTGCTTGCTGCTTGAGGCGTCTTACATTAATGCATAAGGAAAATTATGAACGTACTCAATGGCTATGATTTTGAAGACTTGGCGGTGGGCATGACGGCGACTTTTGCCAAGACCATTACGGAAGCTGACATCGTGTTGTTTGCAAGCGTCTCTGGGGATAACAACGCTATGCATATCAATGAAGAGTTTGCCCAGACCACGCAGTTCAAGGGGCGCATTGCGCACGGCATGCTGTCAGCCAGCGTGATATCAGCAGCAATCGCTGGTCGTCTGCCGGGGCCGGGTACGATTTATCTTAGTCAGAACTTGCGCTTTAAAGCGCCTGTGCGCCCAGGCGATACAGTCCATGCCATCGTGACTATCAAAGAGCTCATGCCGGAAAAGCGCCGTGTCTCTTTGAACACGGTGTGCACCGTGGGTGGCAAAGTCGTGATTGATGGCGATGCGCTGGTGATGCCAACAACGCGCATTGCTTAGCCTCTGCTACTGGTAGTTTTAGTCAAATAAAAACCCCCAGCGTTTATCACGCTGGGGGTTTTTATTTGACGGGTTATTTGTTGCCCCAAGTTTATGTCTAGGGCAACCACCAAGGTTTTATCCGCAGGTACCTACTGCGCCACAGGCCGAACAAAAGTCGCAGCCGTCTTTGCGAATCACGGTCATGTTGCCGCACTCATTGCACAAAGAACCCTGCATTGCCTTGATGCCGCCACTGGTTTGTGGCACCGCGCCTGGAGTTTCGAGTATGCCCATGGTGCGCGTGGGGTAGCCATTTTCATCGAGAATGCCGAGCATGGCGTAGCGGTGCATGATCAAGCGGGCGATGTAGGCCACGGTAGATGGCCAGTTTTGCTGCTTGCTCGAGCCAGGCACGCGCGCCATGAAGTCGCCCAGCGGTTCGGCATAGTTGGTGAGCTTGCGTAGTTTCATGCCGATCCAAGCCGGGTCAAGTACGCGCATGTCGAGCGAGAGCAGACGCGTCAAGCCATCCAGTGCACGGGGGTAGTGGCCGGAGAGCCACACCGAGTAGGGCCGCGTGACGCCATCGGGCAGCGTAATTTCTTTCAGGCCTAAAACGAACTCTTCGCCAGCGACGGGGTTGCTGATATCGACGGTCCAGGATAGCGTGCCATCAGTACCTGTTTTTGGTTCGTCACGGCTGAACATGCAATCGATGACGGGTGTCGCACTTTTTCCTGTACCATTTTCTGCCACGGCATCTTCCAGTGCGCCGAGTTTTTCGCAACGATAACGGACGACTTGCGCCAGTGCTGAGACCACGCCGGGTACGCGTTTTTTCTCGCCATTGGGCGGGAAGGGCAGATCGAAGGCTTCTTCGTCCTGCGTCTTGGCCAGCGCGTCTAGCTTGAGTTTCAACCAGGCCTTGTCGTTGGCGCGCATGTCCATGGACAAGGTTTTTGCCACGGCACCAATGCCGCGTGGTTGTTCAGCACCATTGACCCAGACTTCAAAAGGCATGGCACGGCCCATGTCGTTTTCAACCTGGCCGACGAAGAGGGCGAATTCTCCTTGCGGCGCTTCGATCATATAAGTCCACGCGGTATTGCCATCGCTCATGCGCGGACGACTGGGCCAGCGCAACGAAGCCAGTACAGGTGCGGGCAGGGCGCCGATGGAAAGACGGCGATTCGCCGAATCGATGGTGACATCCTGCGGCTGTTTTTGTGCATTGCTGGTTGTTGTGGAATCAACTGAGAGCACACTGCCTAGAATCGAGTTGGGGCGATAGGTGGCCAGACCCTTGAGCCCGGCTTTCCAGGCGCTCATGTAAAGATCTTCAAAGTCGGCGTAGGGGTAGTCAGCCGGTACATTCACGGTTTTCGAAATCGAGGTATCCACAAAAGGTGCAACGGCGGCTACCATGTCTTTGTGCGCCTGTGCCGAGATGTCGAGCGCAGTCACAAAGTAGTCGGGCAGCTTGCTGACGTCACCGCCCTGATGCTTGTACAGGCGCCAAGCGTAATCTTCGACGGCATATTCTTTGTGCGTGCCATCTGCCATGCGTTTTTTGCGCGTGTAGGTCCATGAGAAAGGTGGCTCAATGCCATTGCTAGCATTGTCGGCAAAGGCAAGGCTGATGGTACCGGTAGGCGCGATGGAAAGGAGGTGGGAATTGCGTATGCCATGTTTCCTGATCTGCTCTTTGACAGGGTTCGACAGGCGAGAGGCGAAGTTGCCACCCGCTAGGTACATATCGGCATTGAACAATGGGAAGGCTCCACGCTCCTTGGCGAGTTCGGCCGAATACAGATAGGCACGGTCGCGCATGTATTCTGAAATCTTTGCGCCCATGTTGCGCGCGGCGGGTGTGTCGTAGCGCAGACGCAGCATGATGAGCGTATCGCCGAGACCGGTGAACCCGAGGCCGATGCGGCGCTTGGATTGCGCTTCCTGCAACTGTTGATCCAGCGGCCAGTGGGTGGCGTCAAGCACATTGTCGAGCATGCGCACGGAGGTGTCGATCACCTTGCCAAATGCATCGAAGTCGAAGCGAGCTTTTTCCGAGAAGGCGTCATGCACGAAGTTGGTAAGGTTGATGGAGCCCAGGCAGCAGCAGCCGTATGGCGGCAAGGGTTGTTCGGCGCAGGGATTGGTGGCCTCAATGGTTTCGCAGTAATAAAGATTGTTGTCCTTGTTCATGCGATCAAGGAACAGGATGCCCGGCTCGGCATGGTCATAAGTCGAGCGCATGATCTGCTCCCACAGGTCGCGGGCGCGCACCTTGCGATAGACCCATAGCCCATCTTCACGGAGGTATGCCCCAGCCTCCTTGATGTCGGCGGCGGGCGTGGCGCGGTGGGCCAGTTCGATTTCGCCATCGGTTTCCACCGCTTGCATAAATGCATCGGTGACGCCAACCGAGATGTTGAAATTGGTCAGGTCGCCATGGTCTTTGGCATGGATGAATTCCTCGATATCCGGGTGGTCGCAGCGTAGCACGCCCATTTGCGCGCCACGCCGGCTGCCCGCAGATTCGACGGTTTCGCACGAGCGGTCGAACACGCGCATATAGGAAATGGGCCCCGAGGCGCGTGACTGCGTGCCTTTGACGTGCGCGCCAATTGGCCGGATGGTCGAGAAATCGTAACCCACGCCACCGCCACGGCGCATGGTTTCAGCGGCTTGCAGCAGGGCGGTGTAGATGCCGGGACGGCCATCCACGGTTTCAGAAATCGAATCGCCCACCGGCTGCACAAAGCAGTTGATCA
>JAUSQB010000101.1 GCA_030652715.1 Rugosibacter sp. | reverse complement strand
GGCTGCGCACCTCGCTGGCCACGACGGCAAAACCGCGACCCTGTTCACCTGCCCGGGCGGCTTCCACCGCCGCATTCAGCGCCAGGATGTTGGTCTGAAAGGCGATACCGTCGATCACGCCGATGATGTCGACAATCTTTCTGGACGAGGTATTGATCAAGTCCATGGTGCTCACTACCTGGGAGACGACACTGCCCCCCTTGACGGCGACGCTGGACGCGGACAGGGCAAGCTGGTTGGCCTGACGGGCGTTGTCGGCGTTTTGCTTGACGGTGCTGGTCATTTCTTCCATCGAGGCCGCCGTCTCTTCCAGCGAGCTGGCCTGCCCTTCGGTGCGGGTGGATAGCTCCTGGTTGCCCGCAGCAATCTGGCTGGAGGTGGTAACCACACTATCTACACTGGCACCAATATCCGCGACAACCGCCAACAAGTTAGCACTCATCTGGTTCAGGGCACGCAGCAAGGGTTTGGTCTCATCAGCGGGGTGAATTTCGAACTTGGCGAGGTCTCCCCCGGCGATGGCTTGTGCCACTTTAGCCGCCCGATCCAGGGGACGAAATACCACACTGACAAGAAAATAACCGAAGCCAGTCCACGCCAGAGCAGAGCTAACGAGGCCAGCTGCTAAAGCAGCGGGTACCCAACTGTCCGTGTTTGACAACATGGCAAGCTGAGTAATTTCGTGCCAAGCTACAGCCCCCAGACCCAGCGTCAGCATGGCTGCCAAGGCGGTTGCCCCAATGATCCGCTGCGAGATCGGAATCCGGCGCAGGCTGGCCATGGGGTCGCGCCATATGTGCCGGATCACTTCGCCGTGCCGGATTTTCAGCCCGGACGTATTCCCTTTCCTGATTTGTGCATAGATACGCTCGGCTTCGGCTACCTGGGCGGGCTCGGGTTTGTTTCTGACCGACATGTAGCCTTGAATCACGCCCTTTTGTCGTATTGGTGTAACGTTTGCCTGCACCCAGTAAAAGTCGCCATTGCTGCGACGATTCTTGACTATACCTGTCCATGGCAGGCCTTCGCTCAGTGTGTGCCACATGTCAGCAAAGGCTTCCACCGGCATATCGGGATGGCGGATGATATTGTGCGCTTTGCCCATCAGATCGCTCAGAGCGTATCCGCTCACCTTGACAAATGACGGATTCACGTAGGTGATGCGCCCTTTAAGATCGGTGCGGGACACTAAGATACTATCTTGGGGAATTGTGTATTCAGTAGTTGTTACAGGTAAATTGACACGCATAAGTAATCTCTATTTCAGGTTAGCGACATAAAAAATTATTGGAGTTATACATTACTCATTCAATAATATGAAAAGCAGGCCAAGTCATCTTAAAACGTTTCCCAATCTCCGTCAGGGGTTGTCGCGGTGCTAGCGGGGAGTTGCCTGCGCGATGGCGCGGCAATCGCTTGCTTGGTGTTTGCAAGGGCCTTGGGTGGCTGAACCGCCCCAGCACGCTGCCTCATGCTGGCCGGAGGCTGTGCCGCCGAGTGACTGGCCTGCCCCTTGGCTTGACCATGATTGAGTTTGAAGACGCTGACGACCTCGGACAGGCTGGCCGCCTGCTCCTGCAGGGAGTCGGCGGCTGTTGATGCCTCTTCCACCAGCG
>JAUSQB010000087.1 GCA_030652715.1 Rugosibacter sp. | reverse complement strand
ACCCGCATGTCACCCTTGTTTGAGTTGTCGGACACCGCACTGTCCTTTGTGCTGGTGATCGGTGCGATCACCGCCTTGTTCATGGGCTTTCTAGGGATTATCCAGAACGACATCAAGCGTGTGGTGGCCTATTCGACCCTCTCCCAACTGGGCTACATGACAGTTGCGCTAGGTGTTTCGGCTTATCCGATTGCCGTGTTCCATCTGATGACGCATGCCTTTTTCAAAGCCTTGCTATTCCTCGGTGCAGGCTCGGTGATTATGGGCTGCCACCATAATCAGGACATCCGTTACATGGGTGGTTTGCGCAAGTACATGCCGATTACCTGGATTACGTCACTGCTTGGTTCCTTGGCTCTGATCGGTTTTCCGTTTTTGTCCGGCTTCTACTCGAAAGACTCGATTATCGAAGCGGTACAAGCGTCCCACTTATGGGGCTCCAGCTTTGCATATTTCGCGGTTGTAGCAGGTGTTTTTGTTACCGCGTTTTATTCCTTCCGCATGTACTTTCTCGTTTTTCACGGCAAAGAACGCTACGATCAGGTGCCGCACGACGAGCATCATGATCACGGTCACGATGGCGATAAACCACATGAGTCACCCTGGGTAGTCACACTGCCGCTGGTATTGCTGGCAATTCCGTCTGTAGCCATTGGCTACTTCACTATTCAGCCCATGTTATTTGGTGACTGGTTTGGTTCTGCCATCCTGATTGATGCGGTAAAGCATCCACCTATGGCACATCTGGCTGAAGAGTTTCATGGTGCGTTTGCCATGGCACTGCACGGGCTGACTACTTTGCCATTCCTCCTTGCCGTGTGTGGCGTGGCCTTGGGGTGGTTATTTTAACACACGCGCCCGGATATTCCTGCGGCGATACAAAAAGCGACCATGCCGCTCTACACGCTATTGGATAATAAATACTATTTTGACAAATTCAATGCAGTAGTTTTCGCTGGCGGCGCAAGGTTATTAGGGCGCGGTTTGTGGAAGGGCGGCGATCAAGCGCTGATTGACGGTTTCATGGTGAATGGCTCTGCACATGTCGTCGGCTGGTTTGCCGGTCTCGTGAAGAAGCTGCAGACAGGGTATATTTATCAATATGCTTTTGGCATGATTTTGGGCGTGGCTGCATTTTTAACTTATTGGTTTAACCGGATCTGACAAGTAAGATGAATGCGAATTTTTTAAGTCTTGCCATTTGGGTTCCCATTCTGGGCGCTATTCCCGTGCTTTTGCTCGGGTCGGAGCGTCGTTTTCTGGTGCGCTGGCTGGCGCTGACTGTGGCGCTGGCCGGGTTTGCCGTAACCTTGCCACTGTACATCGGGTTTGACACAACCCAGGCGGGCATGCAGTTTGTTGAACAGATCCCTTGGGTGCCGCGTTTCAACCTGCAGTACCTGTTGGGTGTTGATGGCATTTCCATGCCCTTTGTTTTGCTGAACAGTTTCATTACGGTCATAGTGGTTTTGGCCGGATGGAAGGTAATCGAAAAGAAGCAAGCTCAGTACATGGCTGCTTTTTTGATTATGTCGGGATTGATGAATGGGATTTTCAGTGCGCTGGACGGGATACTGTTTTATGTATTTTTTGAAGCGTCCCTCATTCCGATGTATCTCATCATTGGCGTATGGGGTGGCCCCAAGCGTGTTTACGCCGCGATCAAATTCTTCCTCTATACGCTGCTAGGTTCTTTGCTCATGCTGGTGGCTTTGATCTGGCTATTTTTGGCCTCAGGCGGAAGTGCAAATATTCTTGACTGGCATCAGTTGCCATTGGGGATGACGCCGCAAATTCTGATTTTTATTGCATTTTTGGTGTCATTTGCCGTCAAGGTGCCAATGTGGCCGGTGCATACCTGGCTACCGGACGCCCACGTTGAGGCACCGACCGGCGGCTCGGTGGTTCTGGCGGCGATTGCATTGAAACTTGGCGCTTATGGTTTTGTGCGCTTTTCGCTTCCCATTGCACCGGATGCCAGCCACTACCTGGCACCCCTCATGATCGCTTTGTCACTTACCGCCGTGATATACATTGGTTTTGTCGCACTGGTTCAGACTGACATGAAAAAGCTGGTGGCGTACTCTTCCATCTCGCATATGGGATTTGTCACCCTCGGTTTTTTTATCTTCAGTCCGCTAGGCATTGAGGGTTCGCTGGTGCAAATGATTTCGCATGGCTTTATTTCTGCCGCGATGTTCTTGTGCATTGGCATCATGTATGACCGCATGCATTCGCGACAGATTGCGGATTACGGCGGCGTCGTTAATACCATGCCCAGGTTTGCTGCCTTCTTTATGCTGTTCTCCATGGCGAATGTCGGCTTGCCAGCTACATCAGGCTTTGTCGGTGAGTTCATGGTGATTTTAGGTGCGGTGAAGTTTAACTTTTGGGTCGGCATGGCCGCTGCTGTTACCCTTGTTCTTGGTGCGGCATACACTTTATGGATGTACAAGCGCGTGGTTTTCGGCCCGATTACCAACCCCCACGTGGCGGATTTATCTGACATTGGGTTTCGTGAGTTCTTGATTCTTGCGTTGCTGGCCGTTTGCGTTCTGGCGATGGGTCTGTATCCGTATCCGTTCACTGAGGTAATGCATGCCTCTGTCGATAATCTGTTGAAGCATGTTGCAGCAAGTAAGCTGTGATCCGAGAAAAACATGCCGCAACTTAATGAAAATGAATGCAAGCCATGCAAATAAACGCACGAGAAACCGAGATATCTGATGCTGAATAATTTCGTGATACCTGATTTTTACCCGGTTGCGCCAGAGATATTTCTCTTGACGATGTCGTTCGTTATCTTGTTTGCCGATTTGATTTTTAGCGCAACCCAGCGCTGGGTTGCTTCCGTCCTGACGATCCTTACCCTGTTTGGCTGTGCCGCCATTACTGTGGTAACAGCCGACGGACAGACCTCACTTACGCTAAGCAACCTGTTTGTGGATGATCTGCTAGGGGATTTTCTCAAGCTGATGACCTATCTATCTGTCATCATGGTGCTGATCTATGGCAGGCAATATCTGGTCGATCGTGGTCTGGATAAAGGCGAGTTTTATCTCTTGGTTCTCTATGCCACGTTAGGCATGATGGTAATGATTTCTGCGGCCAATCTTTTGACGCTTTATCTTGGCCTGGAACTTATGTCGCTTGCTCTTTACGCGCTGGTAGCCATTGACCGAGACTCTGCGCGAGCAACTGAGGCAGCGATGAAGTATTTTGTATTAGGCGCCTTGGCTTCCGGTTTGCTGTTGTATGGTATGTCGATGATTTACGGTGCAACGGGTAATCTTGATATCGCTGCTATATCCCAGGTTTTATATCAAGGGCAAGCTGATAAAACGGTGTTGGTGTTTGGTCTGGTATTTATCGTAGCCGGCGTGGCCTTCAAGCTGGGTGTAGTACCATTTCACATGTGGGTCCCGGATGTTTATCACGGCGCACCCACCGTAGTTACCATGCTGATTGGCTCAGCGCCTAAGCTTGCAGCCTTCGCCATGGCGTTGCGGTTATTGGTTTACGCATTATTTTCTCTTGCTGTCGAATGGCAGCAAATGCTGCTGATCATGGCAGTACTTTCTATTGGTCTTGGCAATCTGGCGGCTATTGCACAGAAAAATATCAAGCGTATGCTGGCGTATTCAGCTATCTCGCACATGGGGTTCATGCTACTGGGCTTGACTTCAGGTGTTATCGGCAAGGAAATTGATCCTTTCACGGCGATTAACGCTTATAGCTCGGCGTTGTATTACACCGTAGCCTATGTGCTTATGTCACTGGGTTCATTCGGCATGATATTGTTGCTCTCTCGTGTCGGCCATGAAGCAGAACAGCTGGATGACTTCAAAGGGCTCAATCAGCGCAGCCCATGGTTTGCCGCAATGATGTTGATCTTTATGTTGTCGATGGCGGGGATTCCTTTCTTTATCGGATTTTTTGCCAAATTTGCCGTGTTGACGGCGGCTATCAAGGCAGGCTATGCCGCTATTGCTGTTGTCGCTGTCATGTTTTCTCTGATAGGGGCTTTTTATTATCTGCGCGTCATCAAGTTAATGTACTTTGACGATGCAGTAGATTCTGCACCATTGAGAGCGACACCGGTCTTTCGGCTATTGCTATCGCTGAATGGCATGGCGGTTGCGGCGTTTGGGCTATTTCCGGATACTGTTATTGCTGTTTGCACGGCTGTTTTATTGCACTCGCTATAATTGATGGGCGCAGTTAGTTAAGTTACCTCGTCGCTGGTTATCTCGCTGCATCCCCGACCACTATGGATGATGCCAAGCTGATTGAACACACCCTTTCGAGCGAGCCTGTTTTTGACGGCAAGCTGTTGCATGTGCGGCGCGATGAAGTGCGTTTGCCCGATGGCAATACAGCGGTGCGCGAATGGGTAGAACATCCCGGTGCCGTGGTGATTTTGGCTTTGCTGGATAACGGACACTTATTATTTGAACGGCAATACCGGTATGCGCTGCACCGTGTGTTTATTGAACTGCCTGCTGGCAAAATCGACTCCAATGAACACCCGCTGGATACCGCTCGACGCGAGCTGCGCGAAGAAACCGGCTATCAGGCCAAAGTGTGGCACCACCTGGGTGTGACGCATCCCTGCATTGGCTATTCTAACGAGAATATTGAAATATTCTGGGCCCAAGGTCTGGTGTATGTTGGCCACGAGCGCGACCATGGCGAGTTTCTGGAAGTGATCGAGATGAGCGTCGCAGATGCTTCGCTGGCGGTGCGTGATGGTGAAATTACCGATGCTAAAACCATCACCGCCCTGATGTGGGCAGAGAAAATCACCAGCGGGGCTTGGTCAGCGCCGGAATAGAGGGTCGTTCATCATGGCAGCGGTTATCTGTACGCGTACCACGCTGCCAAAGCTGAATTTCAGCCTCATCCATTCTGCAGGTGCCAGCCTGCGAGCTAGCCCGACCATCACTTTCATCACGCCTGCATGTGTCACCAGCGCCGCATGCGTGGTTTTTCGAGCGTATTGTTCAGCCAGGAAATCATGCACCCGCGCTTGCAGTTCATTGACGGATTCGCCTTGCGGTGGCGTATAGCTAGCAGGATTTTCGGCCCAGGCGTTGATTGCGGCTCGGTCCAGTGCTTCCCACGCTTGCATTTCCCAATCACCAAAATTTAATTCCTGCAGGCGTGGGTCGCACAGGGGGGCCGGATGTAATGCTTCAGCTAACAGGCGGCACCGCATCAAGGGACTGGTAAAAAGCGTCAAGCCCGGTGGCAGTTGCGTCTGGATAATACGGGCGATTGCTGCCGGGTCGTCGCGCAAGGGTAAATCCGTTGCGCCATAGCAGATACCCTCAGTTACCAATGGTGGCGGGTGGCGAATCAGGTAAAGCTGCATAAGAGCCCCAGGTAAAATGCCAGTTCGGTAATTTGTTGGGTTGCGCCGAGGCAATCGCCTGTGTAGCCGCCGATGCGACGGATAAAATAGCGTGCGGCAAGCCAGGTGCATAAAGCCACGGCGAGAAGCGCTACCAGCAGATTGCTTGCAGGTAGCAGTACGCAGGGGGCCAAGCCAGTGAATGCGGCAATGGCCAGCTCATGAGGTGCCATGCGCACTGCCAGCGGCTTGCCTTTTGCTGTGGCATCTTCGCGCACATAATCCAGTGTGAAAATTAAACTGGTGGCCGCCAGCCGCGATACGGCGTGCGCGGCAATCAAAGTCAGACCCAGCATTGTCATGTCAAATCTGGCAGCTATCTCAAACAGTACATTCCATTTCGCCAGAAGCAGCAACGCCACGCCGATGGTCGCATAACTGCCGACACGTGAATCTTTCATGATGGTGAGCACTTGCGCTTTATCCCAGCCACCACCAAAGCCATCGCAGGTATCGGCAAAGCCGTCTTCATGAAAGGCGCCGGTAGCTAAAATACTCGTTGCCATGCCGAGCACAAGGGCAACAGAGACCGGCAGCACCAGCGCCGCGACAAGTGTCACGGCGGCCGCTATGAGGCCAACCAGTATGCCCACCAGCGGAAAATAACGTGCAGCATGGTTGAGTTGATCCTGACTATGACCTACCCAAGCTGGAGTCGGCAAGCGAGTAAAAAAACGCAACGCCGCGAAAAAATAGATCAGTTGCGTGCGGATTTTTATAAACATTTTTAAAAACATCAGGCTTGGCTTACGCCCGCTGAATCAAAGCTCGCCATCTCATTTACAAAAGCGCAGGCCGCGTTAAGTAACGGTAAAGCCAGGGCAGCACCCGTGCCTTCGCCCAAACGCATGCCCAGATCAAGCAGTGCTTCGCCCTTTAGCCAGGCGAGTTGCAGCCGGTGCCCGGTTTCACTCGAGCAATGCGAGAACACGCAATAGTCGAGAATCTCTGGTGCGATTTTTACTGCCACGAGCAGGGCACTCGTGACGATAAAGCCATCGATCACGAGTACCATGCCCGCTTTGGCCGCTGCCAGCATGGCACCGCTAAGCAATGCGATTTCAAAACCGCCAAACCGCGCCAGCACATCTAGCGGCGCATCGTTTCGTTCCGGCCAGTGAGCCAATGCTTGAGTCAGTAGAGTGTGCTTCTTTGCCAGTCCCGCGTCATCCAGCCCGGTGCCGCGACCAATGACATCAGCCAAAGGCAGGCCAGTCAGGCAATGCGTGAGCAAGGAAGCAGATGCCGTATTGCCGATGCCCATTTCGCCAAAACCCAGCGTGTTGCAACCCGTTGCAGCCAGGTTTGAGACGATATCGACACCGTGCTGCATCGCTTGAGCGCATTGGTCGGCAGTCATGGCCGCACCCTCAAGGTAATTCGCCGTCCCGTCAGCGCCGACTTTTACATCAAGCAATCCAGCACGCTTGCCAAACGCGTGTGCGACCCCTGCATCCGCAATGACTAGCTGCGCGTTGGCTTGCCGCGCCAGCACGTTGATCGCCGCGCTGCCGACCAGGAAATTTTCCACCATCTGCCAGGTCAC
>JAUSQB010000086.1 GCA_030652715.1 Rugosibacter sp. | reverse complement strand
GCGGCACCACGCTGTAGGTGCCGTCTTTCTGGATGTTGGCATGCGCCCGTTCATTGATGAAACGCGATTGCGGATCGTCCTTCGCCTCATGCGGCCAAGTGGAGATCAGGTAATAGTTAAGCGCGGGACGGCAGGTGGCGCACCCATCGGGCGTATGCCAGGCCAGCGTTGCAAAGACATCCTCCAGCGAGAGCAACTTTTGGCTACGAATTTCTGTTCGCACTTCGCCGTGCGTGAGCGCCGTGCAGCCGCACATCGGTTTAGTCGTGCGGTCAGCCGCCTGATAGGCGCCACCAACGGTTGACGCCAATATCTGCTCAACCAAGCCGGTGCAGGAACCGCACGAGGAGGATGCCTTGGTGTGTTTTCTCACCTCATCCAGCGTGAACAAGCCTTTTTCACGAATCGCCTTGACGATCGTGCCCTTGCACACGCCATTGCAACCGCAAACTTCGGCTTCGTCGCTCATTGCTGCTGCTTTGGAATTCCCGGCGTGACCCACGTCACCCACATGATTATTGGTGAAGGCGTCACCAAACATTAAATGATCGCGGATAGCGCCGACATCGCGGCCTTCCTTGAGCAACTGAAAATACCAGCCGCCATCACCTGTGTCACCATACAGCACAGCGCCCACCAAGCGATCATTTGCTATCACCAGTCGCTTGTAAATACCGCCGCTCTTGTCGTACAGCACAATATCTTCTGTGCCATCGCCACCGGTGAAGTTGCCCGCCGAGAAGACATCCACGCCGGTCACTTTGAGCTTGGTTGAGGTTACCGAACCTTGATAACGACCTATGCCCATTTGCGCCAGATGATTGGCGCATACCTTGGCTTGTTCAAACAACGGCGCAACAAGTCCATATGCGATGCCACGATGCGCTGCACATTCGCCTACTGCGTAAATTCGCGGGTCATAGGTTTGCAATGTATCGGAAACAACCAGACCTCGCTGACAATGCAAGCCAGCCGCTTCGGCCAGCGCCGTGTTGGGACGAATGCCTGCGGCCATGACCACTAAATCTGCAGGAATTTCAGCGCCGTCTTTAAATCGTATCGAGCACACCCGACCTGCTGCATTGGCAGCCAGCATTTCAGTTTGCTTGCCCAGCAAAAATTTAAGGCCTTTACTCTCCAGCGAAGCTTGCAACATATCGGCGCTCGGTTTATCGAGCTGGCGCTCCATGATCCACTCGCCAATGTGTACCACGGTGACATCCATACCGCGCAGCTTGAGACCGTTAGCGGCTTCCAAACCCAGCAAGCCGCCACCGATGACCACCGCGTGCTTATGCGTAAGCGCCGTGGCAATCATGGCCTCGGTATCCGCAATATCGCGATAGGCGATCACGCCCGGCAAGTCGTTCCCCGGCACTGGCAACATAAACGGCACAGAGCCCGTCGCCAGCAGCAGGCGATCGTAGCCTGCCTCCATCGTCGCCCCGGCGCTATCTTCGGCGATCACTTTGCGCGC
Source organism: Rugosibacter sp. (assembly GCA_030652715.1). Lineage (GTDB taxonomy): Bacteria > Pseudomonadota > Gammaproteobacteria > Burkholderiales > Rhodocyclaceae > Rugosibacter. The sequence goes on along the minus strand of JAUSQB010000086.1, from coordinate 239 downwards.
GATGCGATCCACTTTCACGACTTGTTGACTTGTGTGCAGGGTGATGCCGTTATCCTTGTACCACTCAAGATCGTTCAGCACAATATCGGCCAGCGTCATCTCGCCGGCCAAGACGGGTGATAACAGAATGCGGTTGTAATTGGGATGCGGCTCAGCACCAAACACCGTGATGTCGTAAAGATCGGGGGCCAGTTTCAACAGCTCTTCAACGGTGCGTATGCCCGCCATGCCGTTGCCGA
>JAUSQB010000084.1 GCA_030652715.1 Rugosibacter sp. | reverse complement strand
TGTGTGCATCGCCAGCATATTGTTCAGCTTTTGCTTGAGGAACAAAATTTCTTTAGCGTGAATCTCGATATCCGATGCCTGGCCCTGAAATCCACCCAAAGGCTGATGAATCATCACGCGCGAATTGGGCAGACAATACCGCTTGCCTTTTTCGCCTGCCGTTAACAGAAATGCCCCCATACTTGCTGCTTGTCCAATACACAACGTCGATACATTCGGCTTGATGAATTGCATCGTGTCATATATCGCCATGCCCGCAGACACGGAGCCGCCGGGGGAGTTGATATAGAAAAAGATGTCTTTATCAGGGTTTTCAGACTCAAGAAAAAGCAGCTGCGCAACAATCAGGTTCGCTGTTGAATCATTCACCGGGCCAACCAGAAAAATCACGCGTTCGCGCAGCAAACGCGAATAAATATCATATGCGCGCTCACCGCGGCCACTGGTCTCGATCACCATGGGCACCAGGCCCAAGGCTTGAGGTTCATTCATCGAATCGACACCACTCGTGTATTTTGCGCCGTACATAGAGCCTCCTGAAACAATCACGCTGCATTACCCATTAATTCATCAAAAGCCACTGATTTTTCACTAACCGTCACTTTGCTTAAAACCCATTGCACGACATTGTTTTCAACGGCCAAAGCCTCTGCCTCAGCCAAACGCTGCGGCTGAGAGTAATACCAGCGCACAACCTCTTTGGGGTCCTCAAACGAAGCAGAAAACTCATCAACTACTGCGCGCACCTGTTCTGGCTTGGCATACAGATCGTTTGTCTTAACTACTTCAGTCAGCAATAAGCCCAGCTTAACGCGGCGCATTGCCTTATCGGCAAACCAGGCTGGCTCAATCGGTATCCCTTTCATTGCCATCCCGCGTGATTCCATGTCACGTAACATCGCATCTGCCATTTGCTTGGACTCCGCCTCAACTAACGCTTTGGGTACATCCAGCGGATTCACTGCCAATAACGCATCCATCACCTGCTGTTTGACTTTGGCTTCCAGGCGCTTCTTGACTTCGCGCTCAAGATTAGCACGCACTTCAGCACGCATAGCTGCCACATCGCCATCCGCCGAGCCCAAGGTTTTAGCAAATTCGGCATCCAGTTCAGGCAATTGAGCCGCCTCAACTTTTTTTACCAAAATATCAAACTGAACGATGCTCCCGGCCAGATCCTTGGCTTGATAGTCGTCAGGAAATTTCACGTCAAACGTTTTTTTATCACCCGCCTTAACACCTTCAAGTGCCTGCTCAAAATCAGGCAGCATGGCGCCAGCGCCAACAACCATGGAGTGATCATCAGCCTTGCCGCCAGGAAACTCAACACCCTCTTTGCGGCCGACAAAATCAATCACCACGCGGTCATCTTTCTGTGCCGGACGATCCGTTTCGTTATAGATCACACGCTGCTTGCGCAGCACATCCAATGTCTGGTCAACTTCAGCATCTGTCACGGCCAATGCCGGGCGCTCAATGCTCTGCCCGGAAACATCACCCAGGATTATTTGTGGATACACCTCAAAAGTTGCCGTAAAGCCAAGCTTTCCTTCACCGGCATCCGCCACCGGCTGAATATTCGGGTAACCAGCCATGCGCAGGTTCTGCTCTTTGAGAGTCGCCTCCAAGATCGATTCAACAGCCATGCCAACCGCTTCGCTACGCGCCTGACCGCCATAGTTTTGCGCAACCAGACTCATGGGCACCTTGCCTGGGCGAAAACCCGGCATCTTGACCGTGCGCGCGATTTTCTTAAGACGCGCACTAATCTCGCCATCAATCTCAGCTAACGATACCGAGATATCAATTCGCCGCTCAAGTGGATTTACCGGGTTTGTTGCATCTGATTGCGTATCTGCTGTTGTCATTTCCGTCATTTTTTTATCCGTCAAATTTGAGAAGCCAATCGAATCTGCATTTACTGCAGCAAGCCATATTAGCTTGCGTCCCATAACACTATTACATGCATGGTGCCCAGGAAGGGACTCGAACCCCCACGCCTCGCGGCGCCAGAACCTAAATCTGGTGCGTCTACCAATTCCGCCACCTGGGCATTACGTGCTGAACCGCCTGCGATTGGCATTACATGCCAAAACGAAGTCGGGCAATACATAATGAACGAGCGATTTTACCTGCTTTAATCAATTCTTTCTCACCTCCCGCCTATACTTCGTCACATTATGGCGTCCGAATACCACAATAAACACTACGAAAACTTCCCCGTTGCCTCGCTTTTGCTCCCCAGGCACCTGCGCGAACCCATTGCCGCTATCTATGCCTTCGCCCGCAACTCAGACGATTTTGCCGATGAAGGCGATCTCGCTGCCGATGAGCGCTTAAACCTGCTGCGCGGCTACCAATGCGAGCTGGACGCCATTGCGGAAGGCCGCCCGACGACTCATCCCGTATTTCTGCGGCTGCGTCCCATCATTGCGCATTACCGCCTGCCCCTATCGCTGTTTCACGACTTGCTGGATGCCTTCACTCAAGATGTCACATGCAATCGTTATGCCAGCTATACCGAGCTGATGGACTATTGCCGCCGCTCGGCCAACCCGGTAGGACGCCTCCTGTTGCACCTGTTCGGGGCGGCTAGCGAAGAAAATCTCGCGCATTCCGATGCCATTTGCTCGGCCCTGCAACTCATCAACCACTGGCAAGATGTCGGCATTGATAGCCGCAAAGGGCAAGAAGGCCGCATTTACCTGCCTGCTGAAGACATGGTGCGTTTCACTATCAGCGAAAACGACATCCTGCGCCGTATCACCAGCACCGACTTTTCCAGCCTCATGCATTTTGAAGTCGATCGCGCCCGTGCGCTGATGCTGCAAGGCACGCCGCTCGGACGTGTATTGCCTGGCCGCATCGGGCTGGAAATTCGTACCATTATTCATGGCGGGCTGCGTATTCTGGAAAAAATCGAGGCGGTTAACTATGATGTCTTTAACTGTCGCCCTCAACTGCAAGCGCTTGACTGGCCATTGATTGGCTGGCGCGCACTCTTTGAACCATGACCCCCGACGACTACTGCCAACAACGCGCCGCCGCCAGCGGCTCTTCTTTTTATTACAGCTTTGTTTTTCTGGAGCCTGTACGGCGTCAGGCAATTACCGCTTTGTATGCTTTTTGTCGCGA